>JAJSAC010000010.1 GCA_024274915.1 Thermodesulfobacteriota bacterium | reverse complement strand
CCCGGAGGCTGTTGAATCGTAGCCGGCAGCCATGGAGTAGAGTCCGGAGGCGTCGGTGCTGTAGCCAGCGGCGAGAGCACCTTCAGCGGAGGCACTAGCGTCATGGCCGATGGCGGTGGTGTCGGTATCGGAGGCGGAAGCATTGTCGCCCACAGCAGTGCTGCTGGTGCCAGAGGCGCTGGAGTACTGACCAATGGCCACGCTGTTGGGGGAAGATGCGGCAACTGCGGCGTAGTAGCCGATGGCGACGCTGTTGGTGGAACCTGAACCGATGCTGGAGTTGTCACCGATGGCCACACTGGAGTCGGCGCTAACTACGGCGTTATTGCCGATGGCCACGTCGTTGGTCTGGGCCTGTGCCCCGGTACCAAAGGCGATGCCGTTGTCGCCTGTGACGGAGGCGTTATATCCAATGGCAGTGCTGTAGTTGCCCGTGATGGAGGTGAAGTCTGTGGAGCCGTTTCCCGTTCCAAAGGCCAGGTTGTAATTGCCGTTCACCTGGGTATACATACCCACGGCGGCGCTGTAGGAACTGTTAGTAAGGGTATTTGCTCCACCAACGGCCAGGGCGCCGATGCTACCTGTTAAGGTATTGCCGGCCCCGTAGATTGCTCCGGAAGAGTTGTCAAAGGTATTTCCGTCTCCGAAAGCCTCTCCCGAACTGTTATTGAGGAACTGGTTGCCGTCGCCCACAGCCAATCCGTTGGTACCTGGGGTGAAAGTGTTGTTGTCTCCGAATACCCGACCGATGCTGCTATTGAAGGTGTTCCCGGTTCCGAAGACTTGGGCGGTGCTTGAAGCAAGGCTGTTTGATGCTCCGTAAATGTAGCCAGTGCTGGAGTTCAACACATTACTGGTTCCCGTTACCGTTCCAGTACTCTGGTTGTGGAGTTGGTTGCTGACTCCTGCCACATAGCCGGAGCTGGATGTGTCTACGGTGTTGTATTCGCCTATTACGGTACCCTGACCACCAGTAGCCATGGTGTTGTCGTGGCCCACAACCGTGCTGTCTGTGGTACTGGAGACAGCGTTGCTGTGTCCAAACACGTCGGTTGTTGTGACGCTGGTCAAGGCGTTGTCGTATCCTATAGAGGTGCTGTAGCTGCCGGATGTGATGCTGGAGTCATACCCGAATAAGGAGTTGCCATCTTGGGAGTTAGTGATGTCGTTGCTGTAGCCCATGGCCACATTTCCATCTCCCGAAGAGGAGATGTTGCTCTCGCTGCCTATGACGTAGTTGCTGGATCCCGAGCTGGATACATTGGCGTCATAGCCCAGGGCCAGGTTACGGTTTTGGGAGGAAGATACATCGGAGAGGCTGCCGATGGCGAAGTTGCTGTAGCCGGAGCTTGTTACATTGGACTCGTAACCTAATGCCAGGTTCCTACCTTGGGAGGAAGATACATCGGAGAGGCTGCCAGCGGCATAGTTATAATTACCGGAACTGGTGATCGTAGACTGGTAGCCTGAAGTTGTATTGTAATTCCCCGAGTTAGAGATATCGGAGTTGTACCCGAAGGCCGAGTTGCTATCACCTGCAGAGGAAACATCTGAGCCGTAGCCCACTGCTGTGTTATAGCTTCCCGAGGATGTGATGTCGGAAAATATCCCTGATGCGTAGTTGTAGTTTCCGGAGCTGGAAACATTAGAACCGTTTCCCGTTGCCACATTTCCGCTTCCTGAGCTGGTTACGTATACCTGATGGCCTGCAGCGTAGTTGGCGTTCCCCGAATTGGATATTGTGGAGTTGTAACCAAAGGTGGAGTTCTGAGTACCCGAGGTTGAGATGTCAGAATTGTACCCGAAAGCCGAGTTGTAGTCTCCGGAAACACTGGTATCATATCCGAATGCTGAGCTGTAGTCGCCGGAAGCAGTGGCGTTGTAGCCATATGCCGAGCTGTAGTCGCCGGAAGCAGTGGCATTGTAGCCTGTAGCCGTGGCATACAACCAGGCGTAGGCGTTGTAGCCCGTGGCTGTGCCATAGGAGTGAGCCGTAGCGTTATAACCATTGGCTGTGCCTTGATAGTAGGCGGTGGAGTAGGCTCCGATAGCTGTGCCGTAGCCATAGTTGGCGGAAGCACGATAGCCGAAGGCCGACATGTAGTCGGCTGAACTGTTGTTGGCGGAGGCATAGTCTCCCACGGCGGTGGCAGTGCCGCTTGAACTACTGGCTGTAGCGTTTGGAGAGGGAGCTGCGTAGTCAGCAGCCTTGGTCGTTCGAGGCGAGGTGAACAACACCGCTGGGAGGGCCAATAACAGGGAGATAAATAATGCCAAGAACCCCCTTCGTAATTTAACACCCATATTCCTACCTCCTTTCCCTTAATTTTTTACCCTATGCTTTGCCTTAAAACGATTTCTCAAATACCACCTCCCATCCTTGGTTTTTTTGTTTTTCAGTACATTGAAGGGTCTCCTAATGTCAAGTGGAAATATTTCCAAAAAACGCCTTAAATTTAGGGATTTTCTGCAGGTCTTGAGGGAATTTGGCTTGTGCCTACCTTAAGTCAAGGAACGGTTTTCTCTGGATTCCAGGAATCCGAGTAGCTTATACCATATTGCCTAAAAAAGTTTTTGAGCCCGGTTGTTGCTCTCGTCTATCTCCGAGATCCGGTTTTTGGGATCCACGGTGATAATGCAGGTGACTGGTGGATGCCATTCGGGGGCCTGGAGCAGGAGGTTGACCACGGCCACTCCGTTTATGGGTACCACTTTTATGGTGGCGGTGGCGGTGGCTTCGGAGGGAGGAAACGCACCTACAGGGCCTATGTCTCTGCAGTGGACTTTGACCAGCACTTTCCTGGCGGCTATCCTCCCGCCGTTGTGGACGACCACCAACACCATGCCCACTGGCGCGAAGGCAATGAACTTACCATCTATCTCGTCTTCAACGATGTACAGATCGGGCTTGGGTTCTTCGATGATGCCAAAGGGTTTGTCTCCCCTGATGTCCACCACTTTCCAGCTGTCTCCGGGGTCGAAGTGGAATTCGGTGTACCCCTCCTTGGGTTCCATAAGCCCCAGGTAGGTTAGGTTCCAGTGGGTTTGAACCATGTGGATGCCATTACTCCTGAGCACCTGGTCTGTGTAGAACCGATACTGGATGGCCCCGCCCCATTGGAAATCGTTTCTCACCTGGACTTCCAGATCCCGGTAGTTGGAGTACAAGGGGGACCTCAGCCTTTTGGAGAAGAGTTTCATGAACTGGAGGCGGTTTTCACCTTGATAGAGGAGTTCCATGGCCCGGAGCTTCTCCACCACGATTTCTTTGGCGGTTTTACCAGTGAAGGAGGCCCTGTAGAGCTTCCTCCTGTAGAGGGGAGCGGGTTTGCCTCCACACCATGCCCTGGCTCCTATTTTGAGTTTTTCCCCGGGGAGGGGTTGGAATGAACAGTACCACGAGGTGGTGCCCTGGGCCGTCTGCCAGGTTTTGCCCCCATCCAAAGTGACTTCTATCTTTTCTGCGGCCTGGGAGGCCTCTCCCTCTATGATCAGTTTTCCCCCTTCCAGCCAGTCTCGAGGTACCACCAGGGTGTGCCTTACCTCCTTTGCAGGGACCCCTGCAATATACATCTCGGTGATGGTGCAAGGAGTTTCTTTCTCACCCCGGGATGTGCCGGATATGGCCATTAGGGAGAACAAGGCCAGTGCTACCAAGGTGCCCTTTTTCATTTAAGCCTCCTTCAGAAACTCACTTTTAGACCCATGAAAAGGGTCTGCTCTTTATAGTCGTACGTGTCTTCTTCTACGTTGTGGTTCACATAGTTGTATCTGAGTTCCAACTCTCCATCGATTTTGATGAGTCTTTTCAGTCCCTGTCTCAGGGAAGCGGTGAAGGCTGTGGTGAGGGTGTTGGCCGAGGGGTCTCCCATGTCGGAGTCTTCCTGGGACCAGGATATGCTCAGGGCCGTGTCTGTTTTCTGGTACAGGGCGCTTAGAGCCAGGCTGGTGTTGAAATCTTCGGTGCCTCCGTTTTCGTAGTTGGTTTCATCCACTTGGTACCGCTCTTCCATGCTGAGGCCCCAAGAAATCCCCAGAAGGTCGAAGTTGGTACTGGCAGAGGCGGTATACGCCTCTGTTCTGGTGTCTTGGCTGGAGTCGGTATGGTCCTTGAACCACCTGTTTTCCATGCTCAACGAGAAATTCAGCTTCCAAATGGGCTGGGACAGGGTGATATCGATGGCCTTGTCCCGGGTGTCTGTGGACCGGGGATGGTCCCTGGAGTATGAATCTTCCCTGGACCCGTGGATGGTGAGGCTCATCTGTTGCAGGAAGTTTTTGAGGAAGAAGAGGGGGGAGAGGGTGATGGACAGGTCCTCTGTCCACGAGAGGGTTCTATAATCCAGGTTGTTGTCTATGTCATCGTACTGTCGGAGATAGTAGCCGGAGATCTCCAGCCACTGGGTGGGGGTGATGGTGAACCCCACCTGGGTTTGGTCGTTGTCCACGTAGGCTGAGCCCAGGACGCTGTTGAAGTAGGGCTCCACCCGTTCCCAGGAGATGTAAAAAGAGACAGGCTGCCAGGGTATTATTTCCAACCTGGCCCTGTAGGCGTTGTCGTATAGTGCCACTGCGGTGGGGTTGTCTCTGTCGGGGTCGTACCGGCTTCGGGCAATTTCCCCTCGGATTTGGAGGGCGTCTGAAAAGAGGCGCAGGTCGGCGTCTATGCTGGCTACCTGGTTGGAGTAAGGAAGGACCCCGGTATTGGTGTGAAGGGAACTGGGGTCCACCTCTGTGTTGATGAAATTGAACCCCACTTTACAGTTCTTTCGGAGGAAGTTTGCCTCTAGCCTGCCCCCCTGGGAGTATCTCCTGTATTCGTCTCCAACACCGTAGGTGGTTCTTTCCCTGTTTTTGGCTGCGATGGCCCATATCTTGAGGTATTTTACCGGGCTTACCATGGCCTTGAAGCCTAGAAGTCCTGTGCCTAGGGTGTACTGGCTGAAGTTGGCGGCGAAATCTCCCAGGGTGATGTCCACCTTTTCTTCTTGGAGGAATTTGATGTAGAAGCTCCTGATAGCAAACTCCTTGTCGTTTTCGTTCTTGTCTGACGTTTGAATGCCTTCTAGGTATCCATTGATGGTGCCTTTTTGGGACAGGTGATGCTCAAGGCTTATCATCAGCTCGTTGTATCCTTGGAAACCTGGTTCTAAAGGGGATCTTTCTTTGTTTCCCGTGATCCTGTTGGTGTAGATTTTGGTGTAATAATCTATAACCAAGTTTCCTCCTTCGTAGTCTATGGCTCCTCCCCTTTCTGTAGTCGTGATGAGGGCTATTAAAGCCAAAAATAATACTAGAGTTATGCTCATACCTTTTACTTTCATGGTGTTTTTTTGTTATCAAGAGTAGCTTCAAAATGTCAACGATGTTCCTTTGTTCATCGGTTTCTTCCTGCATATTATTAACATAGTTTTAATTCACCATTTCCAAGACTTGTTTTTACGACAGGGTCTCCTGTGCGGGCCTGGGGTAAAGGGCCGTAGGAACCCGGCCCTGAAAGGCTGAGGTAGAGATAGGGCCTTTTGGCCTTTAAGGGGAGATCCCCAGGTAGGTTTCCTTCAAGTGGGGGTCTTCCAGGAGTTGATGGCCGGGGCCCTGAAGGATTATTCGTCCCTTCTCCATAACGTAGGCATGGTCGGCCACCCGGAGGGAGAGATGGATGTTCTGTTCTATCAGGAGCACAGTGGTTCCCTCCTTTCTGGCTTTCTTTATGATGGAGAAGATCTCTTTCGCCGTTTTGGGGGCTAAACCCAGGCTGGGTTCGTCCAGGAGGAGGAGTGATGGCTGGGCCATGAGGCCCCTGGCTATGGTCAGCATCTGTTGTTCGCCGCCGCTGAGGGTGCCCGCCCGCTGGCTTCTCCGGTCCCTTAAGAAGGGAAAGAGATGGAAGACCTTCTCCATGTTTTCTCGGGTCCGGCTCCTGGCCCTTGGCAAGTAGGCCCCTATCTTGAGATTCTCCTGGACCGTCAGGAGGGGGAAGACCCTCTTGCCTTCGGGTACCAGGATTATCCCTTTCTCGGCCACTTTGTGGGGAGGAAGCCCGTGGACGGTCTCTCCCCGAAAAACTATCTCCCCCGAGAGGGGAGACAGAAGGCCGGCAATGGTCTTCAAGAGGGTAGATTTTCCCGCTCCGTTGGGTCCCACGATGGCCACTATTTCCCCTTCTTCCACGGAAAAAGAGATATCCCATAGCACCTGGCTGTCGCCATAGGCCACCTGGAGGTTTCTCACTCGAAGCATGGGCCTTCTTCTCCCATGTAGGCCTTTATCACTTCCGGATGGGTGATGACCTCGTGGGGGGGACCTTCGGCTATCTTTTGACCATAATTTAGGGCCACCATTCTGTGGGCGATCCGGATGACTCCCTTCACGTTGTGTTCCACCACCACCATGCTGATGCCTTGGGCCTCAATCTTTCTCAACAGTTCCAGCATATCCTGGGTCTCGGTGGGAGTGAGGCCTGCCATGACTTCGTCCAGCAGGAGAAGGGATGGATCTGTGGCCAGAGCCCTGGCCATTTCCAGTCTCTTTTTCTCCCCTGGGGTGAGGGTCCCTGCTGGAAGGGACGCCCTGTGGTCCAGACCCATGAGTTTTAGAATATTCAAAGCCCTTTCCCTGGCCCCAGGGACGGTTTTCTCTTTTGGCAGGGCTCCCACCATGACGTTTTCCAGGGTTGTGAGTTTTTTGAGGGGCTTCGTGATCTGGAAGGTTCTGGCTATGCCCAGTTTACAGATTTTGTGGGGTTTCATCCCTGTAATGTCCATACCTTTGAAAAGGATGCGCCCTTTGGAGGGTTTGTGGAACCCTGCTATCATGTTGAACAGGGTGGTCTTACCTGCTCCATTGGGGCCAATGAGTCCCAGTATTTCTCCTCGGTAAAGGACGAGATCAACCTGATTCACAGCGGTAAGTCCCCCAAAGTGTTTGGTTACCCTGGAGAGTTCTAAAATGGGGGGAGGCATGGCTTCAATTTCCCTTGGGGAATGGTAGGTGAACCTTTCCTTCCGCCGCTTTCTGGGGATGGACTACCACGGCCTTGCCTCCTTGGATCTGGACCATGAGGGGTAAGAGCCGATTTTGGTGGGTGTGGCCCTCGTTACTGATGAATTTCACCGGGCCCAGAGGTGTGGAGAAGGGGGTCTGTTCCAAGGTCTTCCTTATTCTGCTTCGGCAACGTGGCTCTTCAGGGTTGCATCCCACCTTTTTCAGGACCCGAGAAAGGATTGAGAGGGCGGAGTAGGCCTCTGCCGAGTGGTAGTCTGCCGGCTCTCCGTAGGCTTTTTCGTACCTTTGGGCGAAGTTCCGGGCCCCAGGCCAGTTGGCCTGGGGAACCCAGGGGGATGGAAAGAGGAGACCGGGTACGGAGGGGAGGGTCTTTTCCATGAGGCGTGGGGATGAAAGGCCCATGCCGGCACCAGCAACCAAGCACCGAATTTTCAGGGTCTGCAGGTTCTTGTACAGGGCCAAGGTGTCAGCAGCAGAGGAAACGAGGATGACCAGGGAAGGCCTCTTTTTTTCTGTCTCTTTCATGATTTTGGGGTAGTGGTTGGCTCCCGGGGTGTAGGCCAAGGTCAGGGTTTTAACGGGTCCAGCGTCCCCCAGGATTTTGGTCAGCTTTCTCTGAAGTTCCTGCCCCCATGGCGTGTTTTCGTAGAGAATGGCGGTGGTGGGGGGGGAGGGGAAGAGGGTGATGAGGTAGGAGACGAACCCCCTCAGGTATTGGCTACTGGATGGGCATACCCTGAAGACCCACTGGTAGCCCTGGCGGGTGAGGCGGTCAGCCATGGAAGAGGGAATGATCAGGGGGACTCGGAGTCTCTCGGCCATTCCTGCCAGGTTGAAGGTGGCGTGGCTGGAATAGGCTCCTAAGAGGGCTACGGTGTGGGGGTCCCGGAGGGTTTCGGCGAGGGTCTTTCGGCTTTCTTCCTGGTTTAGGAGCCTTTCGTCCACCCATAGGACCTCCAGGCTTTGCCCCTCTTTCTCAGCTTTCTTCAGGGCCAGTTGATACCCTTTTTTGAGTTTCTCACCAATGGGGCTCAGGGGGCCCGTGATGGGCAGGACAATGGCTACCTTCCAGGCTGAAGCCTGTGATTGAGCCTTGGTCCAGGGAGTGAGCAAGATGACCAGGACCAAAACCAGTGGGGTTAGGTCTTGAATTTTGGCACATTTTGGGTTTCTCATCCTAAGGCTCCCTCTCGGAGAGATTTGTTTTTTGTTTTGAGAGGGGAGGGAGGCGCCAAAGTTCGATGGCAGACCCAATTAGACCCCCAGGTAGGCCCTTTTCACCTCTTCCGATTCTTCCAGATCTTCCCCTTTGCCTTCCATGACCACTTTCCCTTCGGCCAGGACATAGGCATAGTCAGTGATGGCCAGGGAGAGGTGGACATTCTGCTCCACTAGAAGCATGGTGATGCCTTCTTCCTTGAGTTTTTGGATGATCTCGAAGACCTCTATTACCAGCTTTGGAGCCAGTCCCAGACTGGGTTCGTCAAAAATTAGTACTTGAGGCTCGGCCATGAGACCCCTGGCGATAGCCAGCATCTGTTGTTCGCCGCCGCTGAGGGTGCCCGCCTTCTGGGATAAGCGTTCCTCCAGCCGGGGAAAGAGGGCTAAGGCATGCTCCATGTTTTTCTTCAAGTTAGCCCGGGCCTTTTTGTTGAATGCCCCCATTTCAAGGTTTTCCAGCACCGTCATCTCGGGGAAGATCATCCTGCCTTCGGGTATCATGATGAGCCCTTTGATAGCCCTTTCGTGGGGAGAAAGGCGGGTGATGTCTTCCTCCTGGAAAGTGATCTTGCCCTTCCAAACGGGTAGTATGCCCGTTATGGCCCGGAGGAGGGTGGTTTTGCCTGCCCCATTGGCGCCCAGGATGGAGGTGAGGTTTCCCATTGGGACTTCCAGGTTGATGCCCCATAAGATCTGGACTTCTCCGTATCCCGTTTCCAGGCTTTCCACTCTTAAAGTTGGCTGATCCATTACCCTCTCCTCCTCTTGTCTTTCAAGAGTTTCAGGGCCAGGTCGGGATCTCCCAGGTAGGCCTCTATCACCTGGGGGTCGTTGGCCACCTCTCCTGGGGTTCCTTCGGAGACCTTCCGTCCGTAGACTAGAGCCATGACCCTATCTGATACGTTCATGATGGCGTGCATGAGATGTTCTATCATGAGGATGGTGATTCCCTTGTCCCTTATGGCCTTGATCACTTTTAGCATGCTGGAAACCTCTATGGGGTTGAGTCCTGCAAGTACCTCGTCCAGGAGGATGATGGCAGGGTCCGAGGCCAGGGCTCGGGCCATCTCCAGGCGCTTCTTTTCGGGCACGTTCAGTTTGCCTGCCAAAACTTCCCCCTTTTCTTTCAGCCCTACGAACTCCAGAACCTCTTGGGCCTTCTTCCGGGCTGCGGGCAGGCTGGCGTTGCCCTTGCCGAAGCAGGCCCCTACCATGACGTTCTCCACCACTGTGAGGTCGTTGAGGGGCTTAACGATCTGATGGGTCCGGGCGATGCCCAGTCTGGCCCGGGCATTGGGAGGGAGAGAAGTGATATCCCTGTCTTGGAACTTTACCCGTCCCTTATCAATTTTGAAAACCCCGCTGATGGCATTGAACAGGGTGGTCTTGCCAGCGCCGTTGGGCCCGATGATCCCCAGGATCTCCCCCTCTTCCACCTGGAAGGCGACGTCGCTTAGGGCGACCAGGCCTCCAAAGGTTTTGGTCACGTCTTCTACTTGGAGAATCATTCTAACATCTCCCTGAGTTTCTTGGACTTTTCCCTGATAAATCCGACGATGCCTTGGGGCATGAAGAGGACGATGAGGAGGAGGATCACCCCTGAGATGGCCATGTGGAGGTTTTTGAAGAGGGGGTTCACCAGGAGGAATCCCTTCAGTCTTTCGTAGACCAGGGCACCGGTTACGGCCCCCGTCACGCTGCCGTAGCCTCCCAGCATCACCATGAAGATCATCTCGATGGACTTGATGAGGTGGAAGGCGTCGTGGGGCTCGATGTTTCCCGCTTTAAAAAAGAAGACAGCACCCACCATTCCCGGGAACAGGGCGGACGCAGCGTAGGCCAGGCTCTTGTACCTTTTGGCGTTGACTCCAAGGATGATGGCGGCGTCCTCGTCTTCCCGGATGGCCATGAGTCCCAGTCCGAACTTAGATTTTTTAATGAGGTATGCGGCGATTACCGTGGTGATGGTGAGGGCAGCCATGGTGTAGTAGGAGAACCAAATGGCTTTGGTTGCTCCTCCATAGGTGTTATAGATCCTGAAGTTGAAGAAGAGGCCTTCCGCTCCTCCGATGAAGTTAAGATTGTTCACCAGGGCTTTCACCGCTTCATTGACGCCTATGGTGGCGATGGCGAAGAAGGCCCCTCGAAGCCTTAGGACGGCTTCACCCAGGGCAAAGGCGGCTATGGCTGCCCCTATGCCTCCCATGATCATGGCCGGGATGAGGTGGATTCCGTGGAATTTCATGAGGTAGAAAGCCACGTATCCCCCTATGCCGTAGAAGACGATGTGTCCGAAGCTCACGTACCCCGTGTATCCCAGGATGATGTTCAGGCTGACGGCCAGGGTGACGTACATAAGGATGAGAAAGACACCTTCCCTGGTGGTGACAGAACCGGTCACTGGAGGAATAAGGATGATGATTAGGAGAGCGGGGATAAGCCAGAAGAGAGTTTTCCCCTTGCCCATGGTTATCTCCTGGCCAGCAAGCCCGTGGGTTTTACGATGAGGATGAAGACCAGTATGGCGAATTCCAGAAAGGGTACATAGCTGGTGGGTATCTTAAGGGTGACCAGGTTTTAGATGAGCCCCAGGATGAGACCTCCCAACAGAGCGCCTAGGGGACTTCCTAAGCCTCCCAGAACGCATATGACGAAGCTCTTCAATTCGTAACCGCCGCCGGACAGGATGGTAAAGGGGAATATGGTGGCGGTGAGGGCCCCGGCTGTCATGGCCAGGGCCACACCGATTCCAAAGGCAAGGGCTAAACTCATGGTGGTGTTGACGCCCATGAGTTCTGCTGCGTCCCGGTTCATGGAAACGGCCCTGATGGCTTTGCCAGACCAGGTTTTATAGAGGAAGTAGTAGAGCCACAGGGTGAAGATGACGGAGAAGGCCCCGGTTAGGATTCGGGTCATGGGTAGCACCGTTCCTCCCACGCTAACCGAGCCCATGGTGATGTCTATGGCCCTGGGGTTGGTGGTGAAAATGAATGTTCCCAAGCCGATGATGATGAGGCTGACCGAGTAGGTGGCCAGCAAGGTGGAGAGCTCGGGGGCGGAAATGATGCGGTGAAGGGAGATGAAGTAGGTGATCATGCCCAGGACCACGCCCGTGGCCAGGACCAGGAAGACCCCCAGGAAAGGGGAGAGGTGGAGGTAGTTAGCCATGAAGTAGGAGGCGAACATGCCCACGGCGATGAAGGCACCGTGGGACAGGTTGATGACGTTCATCACGCCCCATATCAGGTTCAGACCGATGGCGGCCAGCCCGTAGAGGAGGCCCAGTAGGATGCCGCTCAGGGTCGCACCAAGCCAGGCAGAAAGCACCCTTGCACCTTTTCCTTAAATTTTTAGTACTTCTTGTAGAAGGGATAGACGAGATTGGCGGATTTGGCCTCCAAAGGCCAAACCACCTCTTTCACCATCTTGCCGTCCTTCTTCTGCCACTGGAGATAGACCATGGAGTGGCCGACCTGGCGGCCGTAGTAGTTGCCGGTGTCGAACTTGATCCTGCCGTAAAAGGTGGTGATGTCCATTTTCTCCAGAGCCTTCTTCACCATGTTGGTCATGATGCAGCCGGCATCTTCGATGGCCTTCTGGAGCACCAGGCCTGCGGCATAGCCACCGGCGGCGTGATAGCCGGGAACGTAGCCGTAGGCTTTTTTGTAGGCCTTGACGAACTCCTTGGAGGACAGGCCGAACCAGGCACTCTTGGCTGACGTCTTGCTGAACTTGGCCAGGGGTTCCCACTGGGAGGGGCCGGTGACGTAGAGGGCGGCCTTGCCCAGTTCGCTAAACTCGGGCACGGCAGGGGCTACCAGCAAGGATACCAGCTTAACCTTCACCTTTTGCTCGAAGAGCTGTTTGGTGAAGGTCTCGCCGTCGGCGAAGTGGCCGCCACCAATGATGGCGTCGGGGTTGGTGGCCTTGATTTTGTTGATAAAACTGGTGAAGTCGGTGGTCCCGGAGTCATAGGCTTCGAAGAGGACCACCTTGAACCCCTTCTCTTCGGCGTATTTTTTGGCAGAGGTGCACACGGCCTTGGCGAACTTGGAGTTTTCGTAGACGATGGCGATCTTCTTGGCCTTAGGGTCTACCTTTGTCAGGATGTCCATGGCATCGGTGAGATAGCGGCTGGCAGGGGTATAGATCTGGAAGACGTGGGTGTAGCCTTTGTTAAAGATGCTGTCGGATGCGGCGCCGGTGGCCATCATCACCTTGCCGTATTGCTCGGCGATGATGGCAGCGGAGGCCGTCAAGCCGCTGGAGTAGGGGCTGATGAGGAAGTCGGCTTTGTCTTGGCTGATGAGCCTGGTGTAGAGCTGCTGAACTCTGTCTTTGCTACTTTCATCGTCGTAGTACTTGAAGACGACGGGCAGTTTTTTGCCCACCATCTTCACGTAAATGCCGCCCTTGGCGTTTACCTGGTCAGCCCATAGCTTTAAGCCCTGGAACTGTTCTTTGGACTCGGAATTGAACTTGCCCGTCTGGGACATGGTGAAGCCTATGACCAGCTTATTCATGCCTGCCCAGGCGGGGCCCATGGAGACTGCCAGGAAAAGGACGCCCACTAACACCCCAATCAATCTCTTCATGGCTCACCCTCCTTTGAAAGGTTTTGATGTGGGTGGTCTTTTAGGCCACTCAAAGGGTTTGTACCAGAGAGTTTGCATAGTATTCAAGGTGGGGCTCGCAGGACTTCCCCCAGTTTTACCCTTGGGGATAAGGGCGAGGCGTTCCGACCGCAGAGATGATAGCTCATAGTTCATAGCTCGTAGTTCATGGTTCATAGCTCACAGTTGCTATCAGCCATGAGCCATGAGCCATCAGCTATCAGCCATGGGCAAGGAAGGGAGGAATGCCCCGCCCTTTCACTTGTTGGAAAGAAAAAATCCAGGATTCTGAACATGATGCCTTTACCAGGAAGGGAATTTTGGGGGAAGTCCTGGGGGCTCGGATGCCCCATTGGGCAGAGCTTTTGTAGTGAATCTTTTGTTTGCCAGTTGGTTAGGTATGGATGGGATTGTGTGAAGTGCCTTTTTCTTTGGTTTGAAGGAGCAATTTTTGTGCAGTCTTGTGGGCGGTTTGCATGGGGTATTTTGTAACGTGGTTTCCGTGTTTTGTTGGGTTTTTCATGGGACGGTGGAAAACTTTGGCGGTGCCTGGGTTTGTGTGGTATTTTCTGGTCCATCACAGCTGGATTATAGGAGGTGGCATTTGAAGCCGTTGATTTTGCTTACCATTGCAGGATCTGACCCTTCAGGTGGGGCGGGTATCCAACAGGATCTTCGGGTTTTTGCCCAGTTGGGATGCTATGGCATGGCTGCTATAGCTGCCCTTACTGTTCAAAACACCACGGGGGTGAAGGGTTTTGTATCTGTTGAGCCCCAGTTTCTCAGGGACCAGATAGAGTTTCTCCTCCAGGATGTGGAGCCCCAAGGGGTGAAAACGGGGATGTTGGGCAGCGTGGGAAATATAGAGGTGGTGGCCCAGTGTTTCCAAGGGAGGGATTGGCCCCTGGTGGTGGACCCTGTACTGGTATCTACCAGTGGTGATCCCCTCTTCCAGGGGGCTCGGGAGGCTTTTTTGGAGCATCTCTTTCCCTTGGCCACGGTGGTCACCCCCAATATCCACGAAGCAGGGGCCCTGGCGGGGATGGAGGTTAAGACCTTGGAGGATATGAAGGAAGCAGCCCGGCGCCTCAAGGATTTGGGACCCCGGTGGGTCTTGGTGAAGGGGGGGGACCTGGA
The DNA here is from genome assembly GCA_024274915.1 of Thermodesulfobacteriota bacterium. Classification (GTDB taxonomy): domain Bacteria; phylum Thermosulfidibacterota; class Thermosulfidibacteria; order Thermosulfidibacterales; family B14-G1; genus B14-G1. The sequence continues at coordinate 33,065 of JAJSAC010000010.1, read as the reverse complement.
TGGGGAAGAGGTGGTGGACCTCCTTTATGATGGGGAAGGTTTCCACCATTTTGCCCATGCCAGGGTTCCTTTAGGTAAAAAGAGCCATGGAACGGGCTGTGCCTTCGCTTCCACCCTGGCCGTCTATCTGGCAATGGGGCTGGATGTGGTACAGGCCTACCGAGAGACGTTGAAGCTGGTGGAGCTCTACCTGATGGGAGCTGTGCCTTTGGGTGGTGGGGGGATCCCTGCCAATCCCCTGGTGGTGGGTGAGCGGGATAAGGCCAGGGGAGAGGTGTTGGCTCGTTTGACCCAAGCCGTGGAGGTTTTGGAGTCCCTGGAGGGGGGAGGGATACTGGTGCCGGAGGTGCAGATAAACCTCTGTGAGGCCATCCCCCTGCCCCGGGATTACGGAGACGTGGCGGGTATTAGGGGGCGGATAGTGAGGTGGGGCGATAGGATGAGGGCGGTGGGATGCCCTGCCTTCGGGGCTTCTCGCCATGTGGCCAACATCGTTCTCACGGCCATGAGGTTCGACCCTGCCGTAAGGGCGGCCATGAATGTGAAGTTCAGAAGGGATTGGATTCCCGTTCTGGAGTCTTCTCCCTTGGAGGTGGCTTCCTTTTCTCGGAAGGAAGAGCCTCCTGGGGTGAAGGAGAGGGAGGGGGCTACCCTGGAGTGGGGTGTGGACACAGTGTGTAGATCCCTGGGGCGGGTGCCTGACATCATATACGATGAGGGGGACGTGGGCAAAGAACCCATGATTCGGGTGTTGGGTAGAAACGCCCTTAACGTGGTGGAGAAAGCCCGAATGGTGCTGGATCTGGTGTCGGGGGTGGTTTGAACCTAAACGCCTCCGAAACGTCTCTCCCTTTTTTGGTAGTCTAAGAGGGCCTTGAGGAACTCGGCCCGGTCGAAGTCAGGCCAAAGAGTGGAGGTGAAGTAGAATTCGGTGTAAGCCATTTGCCACAGGAGGAAGTTGCTGATGCGGCGCTCTCCGCTGGTGCGAATGAGGAGGTCGGGAGGGGGTTGTCCCCGGGTGTAAAGGTACTCTTCTACCAGTTTCTCCTGGATTTCCCGGGGTTGCAGGTGCCCTTCTAGGACCATTTGGGCCAGGCTTTTGAAGGCATCCACCAACTCTGCCTGACCTCCATAGTTCAAGGCTAGGTTGAGGGTGAGTTTGTCATTCTTCTCCGTTGCCTTGACCGTTTCTAGGACCTTTTTCCGGGTGCTCTCGGGGAGTTGGTGGATCCTTCCTATGGGGTGAAAGCGGATGCCTTTCTCCACCATGGTGGGAAGCTCTTTGTCCAAGTAGTTTTCCAGAAGGGTCATGAGAAACTCCACTTCGTCTTTGGGTCTGGCCCAGTTTTCCGTGGAGAAGGCGTAGAGTGAGAGAACTTCTATGCCCACTTCTAGGGCAAATTCTGATGCCTCCTTGGCCCGTTCCACCCCTTTCCTGTGGCCAAAGATACGGGGCTTCTCTCTGAGTTTAGCCCACCTGCCGTTGCCGTCCATGATGATGGCCACGTGGCGGGGAATTTTTTCTATGCCCATATCCTTTAGATCCATAGGGAAAAAAGGCGGGGGCAGGGAGGGTTCCTGCCCCCTTGTCGTTTACTGCTCCACAATGGCTTCCGTGGGGCATACCTCCACGCAGGCGCCACACTCGGTGCACTTTTCCTGATCAATGGAGTATTTCTCCTCACCTTCCATAATGGCCTCGGCAGGACACACGTCCAAGCAGGTCCCGCAAGCCACACAGTCATCGGTAACAACGTAAGCCATGGTGTATCACCTCCTTGATTGGTATGGGGCTAAAACTCCATGATCTCTTTTTCTTTGACGGCCAAGATTTCGTCCACTTTCCTGATGAACTCATCGGTGATCTTTTGAATCTCTTTTAAAGCCCTTTTGCTGTCGTCTTCGGAGATGAGCTTTTCCTTCTCCATTTCCTTCACTTCTTCGTTGCCCTCCCGGCGGATATTCCTGATGGCTATTTTGTACTCTTCACCGATTTTTCTCACCACTTTCACCAGCTCTTTGCGCCTCTCCTCTGTGAGGGGGGGGAAGGTGATGCGTATGACGTTTCCGTCGGATGAGGGAGTGAGTCCCAGGTCTGAGTGGGTGATGGCCTTTTCTATCTCCTTTATTATGGACTTGTCCCAGGGCTGAATGGTTATGAGTCGGGCCTCAGGGACGGAGATGGTGGCTAGCTGATTGAGGGGGGTGGGAGTGCCATAGTAGGTCACCCTGATGTCCTCCAGTAGGGCCGTGGAAGCCCTTCCCGTCCTTATCCCTGCCAGCTCCCTTTCGAGCTTTTTCAAAGATTTCTTCATCCTGGTTTTTATCTCTTCATACACGTCGTCCAGCATTTCTCTACCTCCCCACGTAGGTACCCACCTTCTCTCCCATGATAGCCCTCTTTATATTGCCCTCCTGGAGGATTGAAAAGACCACGATGGGTATGTCGTTTTCCATGCACAAGGATATGGCTGTGGGATCCATCACCCGGAGGTTGTTGTCCAGCACCTCTATGTAGCTTATTTTAGTGAACTTTATGGCATCGGGGTGCTGTTGAGGGTCCTTGTTGTATACCCCCTCCACCTTGGTGCCTTTGAGAATGACTTGGGCTCCTATCTCGGCCGCCCGTAGGGCTGCTGCGGTGTCGGTGGTGAAAAAGGGGTTTCCCGTGCCTCCAGCGAAGAGGACCACCCGGCCTTTCTCCAGATGCCTTATGGCCCTGCGTCGGATGTAGGGCTCGGCCAGCTGGCGCATTTCCAGGGCGGTCTGGACCCTGGTGGGGACCCCCAGCTTTTCCAGGCTACTCTGGAGGGCCAAAGCGTTAATCACTGTGGCCAACATCCCCATGTAGTCGGAGGTGGCCCTGTCTATCCCCGAGGCTACCCCTTTGCTCCCCCGGAAGATGTTTCCCCCTCCTATCACCACACCCATCTCTACACCTTCCGCCCATACCTCTTTGATCTCTTTGGAGATACGGGCGAAGGCCGTGGTCGATAGACCGGACTCTCCTTCTCCAGCCAGGACCTCTCCGCTGAGCTTTAAGAGGACCCTTTTGTAAGGGGAAGGTGACATGCCATCATTCCTCGCCTAGTTGGAATCTCGCAAATCTCTTTACCCGGATGTTCTCGCCCAATTTAGCGATATGCTCGGTGATGAGCTGGGAAACGGTCTTTTCAGGCTCTCTAATGAAGGGCTGCTCTAAGAGGCACACTTCTTGATAGAACTTGTTGAGCTTGCCCTCCACGATTCTGTCCACCACCTTTTCGGGTTTACCCTGTTCCAGGGCCTGTTCCCTGTAAAGCTGGCGCTCTTTCTCGAGGATTTCCTCAGGTACATCTTCCTTGCTGACATAGAGGGGGGAAGAAGCTGCTACCTGCATGGCTAGGTTGTGAGCCAACTCTTTGAACTCGTCGGTCCTGGCCACGAAATCGGTCTCACAGTTCACCTCGATGAGGACTCCAATCTTACCACCCATATGGATGTAAGCATGGATGAGGCCCTCTTTAGTGGCCCGTCCCGCTTTCTTGGCAGCCGTTGCCAGTCCCTTCTTCCGCAGGGACTCTATGGCTTTTTCAAGATCGCCCCCGCATTCCAGGAGGGCTTTTTTGCAGTCCATTATGCCTGCACCCGTCTTTTCACGGAGCTCTTTCACCATTTGGGGTGTAACATCAGCCATGCCCTATTCCTCCCAGTCTTCTTCGTATTCTTCGAACTTTTCCTCTTCTTCTGGAACTTCCACGGCGGTCCCTTCCTGGGTTTCTATTTCCCCGACATCGCTGGATTCAGCCACTGCAGTCTCTTCGGGGACTTCTGTAGCTACCTCTTCCTGGGCGGCCATTTCCAGACCCACTTTTTCCATATAGAGGTGCTGACCTTCTATGATGGCATCGGCTATTTTGGAGGTGAGAAGCCTCACGGCCCTGATGGCATCGTCGTTGCCGGGAATGATGTAGTCTATCTCATCGGGGTCGCAGTTGGTGTCTACAATGGCCACAATGGGAATGCCCATTTTCCGAGCTTCCCTCACAGCGATATACTCCTTTCTGGGATCTACCACCCATAGGATGTTGGGCAACTCGTCCATGTCTTTGATGCCTCTGAGGTTTCTGTCCAGTTTTTCTATCTTGCGGTTCAGCTTGATGGCCTCTTTTTTGGTGAGGTTTTGGAAGAATCCTCCGTCTCTCATGGTCTCTAACTCTCTCAGCTTTTCCACACTACGCCTGATGGTGGCGAAGTTGGTGAGGGTACCGCCCAACCATCTGTGGCTCACGTAGAACATGCCGCAGCGGGTGGCTTCTTGCTCGATGGTCTCCTTGGCTTGTTTTTTGGTGCCTACAAAGAGGACCTTGGCCCCTTCGGCTACCTGGTCTCTAACGAAGTTGTAGGCCACCTCGAACATCTGAAGGGTTTTCTGTAGGTCGATGATGTAAATGCCGTTTCGAGCGGTGAAGATGTAGGGTTTCATTTTGGGATCCCATCGACGGGTTTGGTGCCCAAAGTGTACACCGGCTTCCAGGAGTTGCTTCATGGTGAGTACTGCCATTTCTACCTCCCTTGGGTTTTTTCCTCCGCCCCTCACTTCCCACCCCTTACGAGGCACCCTGGGACTTAGAAGGACGTGTGTTCTCTCCTTCCTTTCTACCCCGAAGGGTGGTTTCCCCACCTTTCGAGGACTCTTGCTCTTTCCTGGCCCACAGAAGGTAACCTTCTATAAAAGGGTCCAGGTCACCATCCAATACCCCATCTACATTACCCCTTTCAACCCCTGTGCGGTGATCTTTTGCCAGCCGGTAGGGGTGGAGGACATAGGACCTGATCTGGGAGCCCCAGGCAATGTTTTTCTTGCTCTTTTCCAGTTCCTCTTTTTCCTTCTCTTTTTCCCGCTTTTTTAATTCGTAAAGGCGGGCCTTGAGGATTTTCATGGCCATCTCTCTGTTCTTGTGCTGGGAACGCTCGTTCTGGCATTGGACTGCGATACCTGTGGGGATGTGGGTGATGCGCACTGCTGAATCTGTTACGTTTACGTGCTGGCCCCCAGGTCCGCTGGCTCGGTATGTCTCTATTCTTAGGTCTTTTTCGTTGATTTCCACCTCCATGTCTTCTTCAACCTCGGGATACACGAAGACCGAGGCAAAGGAGGTGTGACGTCGGCGGGCGGCGTCGAAGGGGGAGATGCGAACCAGGCGATGGACCCCTGTCTCACCTTTGAGATAGCCGTACGCGTAGGGTCCTTCTATAATGAAGGTAGCCCCTTTGATGCCAGCGTCGTCGGCGCTCTGGTAGTCCAGGAGTTTCACTTTGTAGCCCTTATCCTGGGCCCATCGGGTGTACATGCGAAAGAGCATGGCTGCCCAGTCTTGGGACTCGGTTCCTCCCGCTCCTGGGTTGATGGAGACTATGGCATTGTTCCTGTCCTGCTCGCCCGAGAGGAGGGTCTTCAACTCGGCTTTGGCGATCTTTTTAGAAAGGTGCTCTATCTGTTCTTCTATTTCTGTGAGGAGGGAGAGATCCTGGGCTTCTTCTCCCAGCTCCACCAGGGTTTCAGCGTCCTCTAGACCCTGCTGTAACTCCTGATAAGACTCCAATATCTCCTCAAGGTGGCTCTTCTCCTTCAGGATGTTTTTGGCCTCCTCAGGATTGTCCCAGAAATTGGGCTTGTAGGTTTTCTGCTCCAGTTCTTCTATCCTGGCCTTCTTGCCGGGGATGTCAAAGATGCCTCCCGAGCTTTTCTAGCCTGTCTTTCAATGTCTTAATTTCACTTCTTTTTTCTTCCCACATGCCTTACCTCCTTTTTGGGCCGGGGCTTATTTATAGAACTCTAGAGGTAGGTGTCAATATATGGAGAGGCGACCTTGGATATGAATGCTTTTTGTTTCCCTGATTTTTCCCCTAGGATGGTGTCTACGTAAGTTATTTGCACTTCTAATTTATCATTGTGGAGAGCCTTTTTCATTTGTTCTTTGGTGATTTCTAGGGCTTTTTCGGTTTCAGAGTCGAAGCCTCTCGCTTTAACGATCAAGATTTCTAGACGGTTTATTTCCTTTTGGACGATCTGGAACTGCTTTATCTTTGTGCTGTAAAAAACGTCATAGTCCAGGCTTTTGGAAGATACCTTTTGTCCCTCTGCGCTGACAAAATAGTCATCTTCTCTCCCCACGATTTCTTTTATTAGGATAGGCCAACTCCTGCCGCACCAACAATCTTCTTCTTCAGATCTGATTGCTTTATCTCCGATCTTATATCTTATGAGGGGCATAGAGTGGTTATTCAAAATGGTTATTGTAATATTCCCTTCCTCGCCGGGCTTGGCTGGTTCCCCAGCTTCTGTCTCCAGTTCTAAGAACACCGCATCTGTTATCAAGTGCATACCTTGATGTTTCTCACATTCGAAAGATATTACGTAAATCTCTGTCGATCCATACATATTGAATATCCTTTCACTAAATGCCCTGGTCATTATCTCCCTTTGCCAGCCATATAAGGTTTCTCCATGATTGATCACCGTAGTGTTGGTCAATCTATGGTTCTTTTCTATTAGCTGCTGGGCTATCAGTGTTATGTACGATGGAAATCCATAAATGACGTTGGGTTGGATATTGATCAAACTTGTCGTATTAGATTCCAGATCGGCTCTTGTTGATATGTCCTTTCTTATTGTTGAGAGCATGGCTTTCCACCATAGCTGTTTCTTGGTTTCAGCCCCCCTGATATTGGCGCATTTGTGCCATGGTCTAAAGCCCAGTTCCCAGAAATAGTAAAGTAAAAGTGCGTGGTTATAATCTAATGCTTTTTGATCCATGTGAACAATTAATGGTGATCCAGTTGATCCTGAAGTGCGGTTTTTTATGAGTTTTTTCATATCGGTATCTTGTGATATGAAGCTTTCAGGGTTGTCCTGTATATCTTTCCTCGTCACCTGTGGCAAGTTGGTTATATCTTGGGGTAGCTTTATCTCATCTATGTTGATGTCGTATTCCCTTGCTATTCTTTTGTAGAATGGCACCTTCTTATAAGCGTACTTTACTATAAACTCTAGCCTTTGTTTCTGTAAAGCTTCCTGTTTCTCTTTTTCCCAGTACTGGTGGTTGTGGAGCTGATTCCAGAAGTAGAGCTTTCTGTATATGCTGGGCATCATTTATCAATTCCTTTCTGATTCTTCAAAATTTATCTTTTTTACGATTCCTAGTATTCTTATTGAAGTAAAGGTTCCTATTCTTTTTGCTCCAATCGCTTCTGACAGTTTTATGGCCTTTTCATTGTCGGTTTTCACCAGGCTGATTTTAGATTGTTTTCCTGCTTTTAGCAAGAAATTGCTTCTAAAGATGGCTATTCTTTTCATGATCCTCTTCCTTCTATATTCATTATCCGTGTATGCTCCCCAGGCATAAACCTCGTCGGTTTTGAGTTCATAGAATTTGCTTAAATCGGTCCATATCCGTGTAGATACCCAAGAATAGGCAATTATTTTTCCTTTATGTTCGGCTACTATGATGGTGTCCCCTCTATTTAGTGCTTTGACAAATTGTCTTTTTTGTGTTGGACTCGCATTTATATATTCTATATCTCGCGCGTTTCCTTGTCTAATTCTTATGCCACAATATGGAGGCATTAGTGGCTGAGGTTTTAATCTTTCTTTGTACAATAGGAATGTTTGTTTTGAGAATATGAAGTTTAAAGTCTTTTCTTTGAGGAATAGAACGGCCTCCTTCTTGAGTCCGCTTTTGTGTAACAGTATCCCTTCCTTTATTGTACCTAACAGTCTTTCGCCTAGGTTACGGAGATCCTTTTCAAAGAATATGCTTTTCTGCAAGAGTAGCTGCAGTGTGCTTTGCTGATAGTTTTTTGAGTTCTTATGCAACTTTTTTCTAGTGTTTTTCGTTTGATTCATTTTTCATCAGTGATTCTACTACCTTTATCGCTTCTATGGCGTCTTTAGCGTAGTGAGCACCGATCTCCCTGGCATACTCGGGGGTGACCACGGCACCGCCTATCAAGGTGAAGACCTGAAGGCCTTCATCTTTCAACGTTTCTATCACCTTCTTCATCTCAGTCATGGTTGTGGTCATGAGGGCTGAAAGGCCCACGGCCAACTTCTCGGGGGGATGGCCCTCTTCCAAAAGTTCCTTAGCCTTGGTCACTATCTTCTCCCTGGGCACATTTTTGCCCAGGTCAATGACATGGAAGCCATGGTTCTCCAAGAGGGTGCAAACAATGTTTTTGCCAATGTCGTGGATGTCTCCTTCTACGGTGGCCATAATGACAGTGCCCCTGACAGGACCTTCTTTGCCCTTCATGGCTTCTTTTACCACGGCGAAGGCGGCTTGCATGGCGGCGGCTGAAGCCATGACTTGGGGGAGGAAGTACTGGTTGCTTTCAAACCGTCTACCTACCTCTTCCATGGCAGGGATGAGGATGGTGTTGCTGATCTCCAAAGGTACCGTTTCCCTGAGCAGCTCCTGGGTTTTCTCCCGGGCCAGGTCTTCGTCGCCGTGGAGAACGGCGTTGAAGAGAACCTTTTTGGGATCGTGAATCCCTTGGTCTTTTTCTTCCCTCTTACCTTCTCCCTTGTGGGAAACCTCCAGGTACTTGGCGGCTTGGGGATCTCGTCCCGCTAAGAGGGCCCCTGCGTAGAGGGTTTCCATCATCCTCTTGCTGTTGGGGTTGATGATGGCGGCGTCCAGTCCTGCCTCGATGGCCATGGCTAGGAAGGTGGCGTTCACCACCTCTCGGTCGGGCAAACCAAAGGAGACATTGCTAACTCCCAAGACCGTGGGAAGTCCCAGTTTCCTTTTTATGGTGCGCACTGTTTCCAGGGTGATTTTTGGTCCCTGGGCTTGGGCGCTGACAGTCATGGTAAGGCCGTCCACTATGAGATCGTTCCCAGTTACTCCTACTTCCAGGGCCTTTTCCGTCACCCTTTTGGCTATCGCCACGCGCCCCTGGGGGGTGGAGGGGATGCCCTTTTTATCCAGGGGAAGGATGAGGAGGGCGGCTCCGTAGCGGTGGGCCAGGGAGAGGAAGGCCTCCATGGACCTCTCGTCTCCCGATACAGAGTTGATGAGGACTTTGCCATCTATCTGCTGGAGTGCTTTCTCTATGGCCTGGGGATTTGTGGAGTCCAAGACCAAGGGACAGTCCACCTGGGTCTGAACAGCGGTGGCCACCATGGGAAGGACCCTCTCTTCGTCTACCCCGGGCATACCCACGTTCACATCCAGGAGGTGGGCCCCGGCCTCTACCTGTCTTCTGGCCATCTCCCGTGCCCAGGCCGTTTTTCCTGACCTCAGCTCGGCCTGGAAGTCCTTTTTCCCGGTGGGGTTGATGCGTTCCCCTATGACCACCGGGAAATGGCCTTCTCCTATGAAGACCACCTGGCGTCTGCCAGCCAGTTTCATCCCTGGGGGTGTCTCCCTCTTCACTAGAGGTTGGTCTTGGAGGGCCTGGACCATCTCTTTTATGTGGGTAGGGGTGGAGCCGCAGCAGCCCCCCACCACCCAAGCCCCTAATTCCACGAGCTTTCGGGCGTAGTGGGCCATCTCCTGGGGGGTGGCGGGAAAGACGGTTTTGTTATCTTCAAGGCGTGGTAGCCCGGCGTTGGGCATGAAAACCAAAGGCATGGAGGTAACGCCGACCATCCTCTTGGCCACTTCCAGGAGACCTTCGGGTCCCAGGCTGCAGTTGGCCCCTAGGGCCATGACCCCCATGGCCTCTAGGGTGACGGCTACGGTTTCGGGAGACATGCCCAGGAGGGTGTGCATGTCTTCTTGGAAGGTGGCCAGGGCAAAGACGGGTAGTCGGGTGACCTCTTTCACCGCAATTATAGCAGCCTTGGCCTCCTTGATGTCGGACATGGTCTCCACCATGACCAGGTCAGCTCCCCCCTCTTGGAAGGCCAAGGCCTGCTCCTTGAATATCTCCACAGCCTGGCTGAAGGAGAGATCCCCTACGGGTTCCAGGAACTTGCCTGTGGGACCCATGGAGGCAGCCACCAGGGCCCTGTCTTCGGCGGCTTTCCTGGCCAATTCCACGGCTGCTTTGTTGAGACGGTAGACCTCTCCTTCTAAGTGGTAGTTGGCCAGTTTGGCGCGGTTTCCCCCAAAGGTGTTGGTCTCTATGATGTCGGCTCCTGCATCCACGTAGGCCTTGTGGATCTCATATATGAGTTGGGAATGGCTGACGTTGAGGTACTCCGGGGCTGTGGTGAAAGTTATTCCTGCCTCCTGAATCATGGTGCCCATGGCGCCATCCAAGCAGAGGATCCTGGTACCCCACACTTCTTGGAGATTCATAGGTTTCTGGTCCCCCTTTTTCAGTGTGATGGTTTTGTGTAGGGCCTTTTATAGTATCATGGTTTGCCAGGTGCAAACACATTTGTGGTAGTTCAAAGGGCCTTGCGTACCCTTTGGGCCACGGGGATCTGGTTTTTTATTCTCTCTCCCTCCAGCAACCCAGAGCCCAGAGGGCGGCCCTGGACCCTCACTATCACTTGCCCCCGGGGGATGGGGAGAGTGGAGGTTAAGGGAAGATCTTCTCCCCGGATGTATCTCTCCCCTTCTTGGGGGGTGATGTCTATCACCCTTTTTGTGGCCCAGCGCCCCAGGAACTGGACGGCTGGGGTGGTCAAACGGTAGCTCTGGCGGTCTTGACGGGCTAGCCTGAGGCCTGCTCGGGTGATGGGTAGGGGGCAGGGGGCAGGGGACGGGTGGCGGAAAGTTGGGGAACCTCGATTTCCAGTTCCCGGTCTTTCCTCTGTCCCCTTCAAGACCACCTCCAGCTGTGGAGAAGCCATCCAAACGTCTCTGCCCCTCTTAAAGAGAAAGAAGGGTTCTAGCCTTTCCGTGGGTATTCCGAAGGTTTCCTCAATCCAGTTGAGGAGTGTCCTCTTTTCGTGGAGGGGTAGGGGTTTCATCCCTCTTCGAGAACCTCTTGGAGTTTTTGGGAAAGCTGGTGGATCTTGAAGGGTTTTTGTATAAATCCCAGGGCCCCTTCTTTCATGAGTTCTCCGGCCCGCTTCTCTTCGCTGTAGCCGCTAATGACCAGCACTTTCACCTTGGGATCGATCTCTTTCAACCTTCTGAAGACCTCCAGGCCTCCCAAGCCTGGCATCACCACGTCCAAAAGAACCGCTTTGATCTCTTTACGTTCGTTTGAGTAGATTCTCACTCCCTCCTCTCCATCGGAGGCGATCACAGGGATGTAACCCAGGTGTTCAAGAATGTCCTTGCCCAGATCCTGGAGGAGCTCGTTATCGTCTATTAAGAGGACCTTTCCCTTGCTGGTTTTCCCACTGTTCACAGACGACTCTCCTTCTCCGTTAGGTTCAAAAGCGCTGTAAACCACGCCGCAGAGCGACTTCCCCCCTCCACTGTGCCATGGCTGGATGTTCTAACTGCCCACAATGGTCCACCGAGTCCCATCCTCCACCCAATGGGGTTAAATATGTTCTTTGGTTCCCTGCCCAGGGAGCCTATAATTCTAGTATTCTTGGATTTAAACTAACAAAAAAGGATAAAATTTGCCAGAGCTTCTTCCCGCTTTCTGTCCGTTTAGGGCTTTGGAGGGGGTGAATGGAGTGGAAAAGGGAGTGAAAAGGTCTCCTTTTTTTTCTCTACTGTGCACGAAAGCAGTCCCCTGTGGAGGATCACCTTTACCCGTTCTCCCTCTTTCACTTGGTGGATGGTGGTTATAGGGGTGCCCTGGCCAGTGAGGGTTATGGAGTAGCCCCTTTTGAGGATGGCCAGGGGAGACAATGCGTCCAAGGCTTTTGCCATGGGCATGAAACTCTCCCTTTTTCCGCTGATATTTTGCCGCGTGGCCCTGATCAGTTTTTCCCTTTTGGCCTCTAGCTCTTCCTCTTTGTCCTGGAGAATTCTGGCGGGGGACTGGAGGGAGAGGCGTAAAGAGAACTGCCTCATCCTTTCCCTTTCAGTGTTACAGATTCTGGTGATGGCCCGAGTGAGTCTGTTCCTGAGTTCTTCTAGCCTGAGCCCTTGTTCTCTTAGGGCTTTCTGAGGGTTGGATCTTTCCAGCCGTATTCCCAGGTTCCGGAGTTGTGTGGTATGGAGGATGAGGGGGGTGACAGTGGCGTTGGCCAGTTTCTTTTTCAGGTCCAGGAGCCTTTTCTCCAGTTCCAACGCCTTTGCCACTACCATCTGGGCTGCTGCCGAGGGCGTGGGGGCTCTGGTATCAGCGGCCAGGTCGGCCAAGGTGGTGTCTATCTCGTGGCCTACGGCTGACACCACAGGGATGGAGGAAGAGGCCACGGCCCTGGCTACCTCTTCAGTGTTGAAAGGAGCCAAGTCCTCTTTGGCTCCACCTCCCCTGGCCAGGATAATGACGTCCACATTCCCCAGTAGATTGAAGGTCTCCAGGGCCATGGTCATCTCTTGGGAGGCCCTTTCCCCTTGGACTGTAACAGGGTAGAGGAGGATGTCGACTTTGGGAAAGAGCTCTTTTATCACTTTTATGATGTCCCTGATGGCTGCTCCCCGGGGAGAGGTGACCACTCCTATCCTTTTGGGAAGGATGGGGAGGGCCCTTTTGTGCTGAGGGTCGAAGACGCCTTCGGCGGCTAGCTTCTTCTTCAGAAACTCTAGGCGGAGGAAATGTTCCCCTTTGCCTCGGGGTTCCAGGAAGTCCACCATGATTTGAAACTCTCCCCGTTCTTGATAGAGGGAGAGGTCACCGTGGCAGATCACCTTGTTCCCCTCTTTGAGATGGCGTAGGAAGAAGCGGGCCTTGCCCTTGAAGAAGACGGCCTTTATCTGGGCCCTGGAGTCTTTCAAGGTGAAGTAGAAGTGGCCCGAAGGTGATGCCCTCAGGGTGGAGATTTCTCCTTCCACCCATATATCGCAATAGTTCCTTTCCAGGTCCTGTTTTATAAGCTCTGTGAGCTGAGACACGGTGAGAAAGGCCAGCCCTACTTTCATCTTTCCAGTCCCACCCTTTTTTTGTAGGCCTCCAGGGTGTTCACCATGAGCATGGCCACCGTCATGGGGCCTACACCTCCGGGCACAGGGGTTATAGCTTGGGCCCATCCCTGGAGTCCCTCGAAGTCAGCGTCCCCCAGAATCTTGTCTCTCACTCGAGAGATGCCAATGTCAAAAATGATAGCGCCTCGGGGCACCATCTCCTTTTTGATAAGATGGGTTACTCCCGTGGCAGTGAAGATGATCTGGGCCTTTTGTGTATGTGAGGCCAGGTCTCTGGTTTTTATGTGGCACACTGTCACGGTGGCCATGCGGTTCACCAAAAGGAGGGCGAGGGGTTTGCCCACTATATTGCTGGCTCCCACCACCACCACTTCCTGGCCCTCCACTTCTATACCATAGTGGTCCAGAAGGGCCATGACCCCTTTGGGGGTGCACGGTACCATTCCTTCATCTCCCAGGGCCAGTTTGCCCATATTGATGGGGTGGAATCCGTCCACGTCTTTAATGGGGTCTATGGCCTCGATGATGGGAGAAGCATCCAGATGGGGGGGGAGGGGAAGCTGAACTAGGATGCCGTCCACTTCTTCCTTTCTGTTGAGATCCTTTATTAGGTTTAGCATTTCGTCCATGGAGGTGGAGGGCGGCAGGCGGAATCCCATGGACCGGATCCCTGCCCGTTTACAGGCCTGTTCTTTGTGTGAAACATATATCTGGGAGGCGGGGTCCTTCCCCACCAGTATCACTGCCAGTCCCGGGGGCCTTTTCCCCTGGTTTCTGGAGTTTTCCACTTCCTGGGCCACCTTTTGGATGGTGGCTTGAGCCAGTTCTTTGCCCCAAAGGATTCTAGTTTCCATCTTCCTCCCTCAAAAAGATCCGTTTTAGGGCTACAGTCTTGCGGGTAAGGGAGTTGATTTCCACCAGCAGGGCATTGATCTGAACGGGGCCCTTGGCCACCTCGAAACGGCTGGGCAGGTGGGTGAGGAACCGCTTTAGGGGGTCTTGGGGCTTCATGCCGATGATGGAGAGGGAGGGTCCCGTCATTCCCACGTCCGTGATGTAGCCTGTCCCGGAAGGAAGGATTTGTTCATCGGCTGTTTGAACATGGGTGTGGGTGCCCACCAGGGCTGAGACCCTGCCGTCCAGGTGCCAGGCCATAGCCATCTTTTCCGAAGAGGCCTCGGCGTGGAAATCCACCACCACAATGGTGTCCGGATAGGTCCTGACCACCTCGTCGGCTTTCCTGAATGGGCAGTCCAGAGGCTCCATGAATATGCGCCCCTCCAGATTAAGGACTACTACGGGGATGCCCGAGGGGGTTCTCACTTTTAGCCAGCCCTTGCCCGGTACCCCCGGGGGATAGTTTGCCGGTCTTATCACCCGCTCCATCTGATCTAATACGGGCAGGAACTCTTTCTTGTCCCAGATGTGGTTCCCACTGGTGATGACGTCTACGCCGGTGTTGAGGATTTCCAGAGCGATTGCCCGGGTAAGGCCAAATCCTCCGGCCCCGTTCTCCCCATTGGCAATCACCAGGTCTATCTGGTGTTTTTCCATGAGCTGGGGAAGCCACATCCTCAATGCTCGCCTCCCAGGTTTGCCCACGATGTCGCCAACGAAGAGAACCTTTACCCTGTCATTTTGCATATTCCACCGCCCTGGTCTCTCGAATTACGTGGACCTTTATCTGGCCGGGATAGGTGAGTTCGTCTTCTAAACGCTTGGCTATGTCCCTGGCCAACATGTATATCTCTTCGTCTCCCATTTCCTGGGGCTTGACAATGACCCTCACCTCTCTGCCGGCTTGGATGGCGAAGGCCTTCTCCACCCCGGGGAAGGACTGGGATATCTCCTCCAGCTTTTCGATGCGTTTTAAGTAAGCCTCTACCATCTCCCGTCTGGCTCCTGGTCTGGCGGCGGAAAGGGCATCAGCAGCAGCCAGGATGACGGCTTCGGGGGTGATGGGTTCCGCCTCGCCGTGGTGGGATGCTATGGCGTTCACCACTTCAGAACTTTCGCCGTACCTCCTGGCCAACTCGGCTCCTATTTGGGCGTGGGATCCTTCCACTTCGTGGTCCACTGCCTTACCTATGTCATGAAGGAGCCCCATGCGCTTCAATAGGGGAACGTTGAGACCTACCTCTGCACCCATGATGGAGCAGAAGTAGGCTACCTCTTTGGAATGGGCCAACATGTTCTGGGTATAGCTGGTCCTGTATTTCAGACGACCCAGGAGCTTTACCAGTTCCGGATGGAGGTTGTGGATGCCCAGTTCGAAAGCAGCAGCTTCCGCCTCCTCTTTCATGGTGGTTTCCAGCTCTCTGCCCACCTTGTTTACCACCTCCTCTATTCGAGCGGGGTGGATCCTTCCATCTTTTACCAGTTTCTCCAAGGCCCTCCTGGCAATTTCTCTCCTTACTGGATCGTGACAGGAGAGAACCACCGCTTCAGGTGTGTCGTCTATGATGAGGTCTACCCCGGTGGCAGACTCAAAGGCTCGGATGTTCCTGCCCTCCCGGCCGATGATGCGGCCCTTCATCTCATCGGAGGGTAGGGGCACCACCGAAACGGTATGTTCCGTCACTTCCTCGGCTGCATAGCGCTGAATGGCCTGTGCTATGATGGCCCTGGCTTTTCTGTCGGCTTCTTCTTTGGCCCTGTCTTCGATCTTTTTGATAAGCTCGTAGGCATCCTTTTTGGCCTCCTTTTCCATCATGCGGAGGAGCTCTTCTTTGGCCTCTTCCCTGGTGAGCTGGGCAACGTACTCCAAGCGCTTGATGGCTTCTTCTAGCTTGTCTTTGAGCTGGACTTCCTGGATGGCCAGCTCGTTTTCCAGGTTCTTGAGCTTGTCTGCCAGGCTCTTCAGTTCTTGTTCCTTCTCCTCCATTTGGCGTTGGCGCTTTTCTAGGTGCTCTTCTTTCTGGATGAGACGGCTCTCTACCTTTTCCAGTTCCTTTCTTTTCTGGGCCACTTCTTCCTCTATGGTGGCCTTCTCTTTGTAGATGGTCTCTTTGGCCTCCAGGATCGCTTCCTTTTTGATCCTCTCCGCTTCTCTTTTGGCTTCTTTCATGATGCGTTGGGCTTCGTCCTCAGCTGATTTCACCTTCATCTCAAGTAGTTTGTTCCTCAAAAGGTAGCCCCCTGCTCCTCCAAGAGCCAGGGCTATGAAAATGAGAAGTAGGGCTGTTGTACTCATTTTATCCTCCTTTTCAGATGCCAGATTGTCGTTGGTGTGAGCATCCGTCTTTCAGTTACGATCAAGTCTACCTGCCTGTCCCACCAGTCCCTGGGGAGGGCTTCCACCAGCTGGAAGTCGTAGGCCACCCCCAGGGCCAGTTGCCATCCCCCTTTTTGAGATAAGACCCTGTCGTAAAAACCCCTTCCCATGCCCAGACGGTATCCCTGGAGATCGTAGGCCACTCCGGGAACCAAAAAGATGTCTATTTCTTCTTGGGCGAGGGGAGGGGTAAGGGGTTCCAATATACCCATGTAGCCAGGGCTCAATTCCCGGGGGCTTTCCACGGGGCAGAAGACCAGTCCTTCTCCCTCTACCCGGGGGAAGAGGATAACCTTCCCCATCTCTAGGAATTCCCAGGCCAGGGGTAGGATGTCCACTTCCCCTGAGGAAGGGTGATAGAAGGCCACCCGGGTAGCCTCTTTTAACTCAGGGCGAACTTTCACCTTGTCCCTTATGGCTGAGGATAGGGTTTCCCGCTCCTGGGGGGAAAGCCCCTTTCGCCTTTTCACCATTTCCCTTCTTATGGTGGTCTTATCCATAGCGTTCCTTCCAGAGTTTCTTGAGCCTTTCCTTTATCTTGGCTTCCCTGCCTTGGCTGCTGGGTTGGTAAAAAAGGCGGAGCCGGGGCATGTACTCCTGGTAGACGAAGTGCTGGGGAAAATCGTGGGGATAGAGGTAACCGCCCTTCTTCAGGTAAGAGCTGGAGTCTTGGAGATGGGGAGGAACCCGGATATCGCCCCTCTTTCTCACCTCTTCTTGGGCCTTTTTTAGGGCCAGGTAGGAGCGGTTGCTCTTGGGGGCAGTGGCCACATATAGAGCGGCCTCGGCCAGGAGAAGGGCCCCTTCCGGCAGGCCGATCTCTTTCACTCCCTGATAAGCGGCAGAGGCTAGGATAAGGGCTGCTGGATCGGCCAGCCCAACCTCTTCTGAGGCTGCTATCAGGATCCTTCTGGCTATGTAGAGGGGATCTTCTCCCCCTTCCAGCATGAATGCCAGCCAGAAGAGGGTGGCGTCGGGATCGGATCCTCTCATGCTCTTTATGAAGGCGGATATGGCGTCGTAGTGGAGCTGGGTATCGTAGGGAATGGCTTTCTGGAGCACTTCCGTAACCATCTGGGGGATGAGCTTTGGGGGATGGGTTTTGGAGGCCATGGTGATGCCTAGCTCTAGGCAGTTAAGAGCCTTACGTGCGTCTCCCGAGGAGAGGCGGGCCAGAAGGTTCAAGGCCTCCTCGTCCACCGTGAGGTCCTGGTAGAACTTTTCTATGGCCCTCTTCATGAGGGTCACCAGGTCTTCCTCCGATAGGGGATGGAAGGGGAAGACCTGGGCCCGGGACCGAAGCCCTGGCACCAGGGCGAAGTAGGGATTCTCAGTGGAGGCTCCTATGAGGATGATTTGGCCCTTCTCCACGGCTGGCAGGAGGGTTTCCTGTTGGACCCTGTTGAAGCGGTGGATCTCGTCGATGAATAGGAGGGTGCGGGCCTTTTCTCTCCAGCGTTTGTCCGCCCTTTCCAGGATTTCTATCAGGTCTTTCTTGCCAGCGGTGACGGCTGAGAGGCCAATGAAGAGGGCTTGGGTTCTGGAGGCAATGATATGGGCCAGGCACGTTTTTCCCGTGCCCGGAGGTCCGTAAAAAATCACGGACCTTACCATGTCTTCTTCTATCATGACCCGGAGGGGTTTACCCGGAGAGAGGAGGTGCCTCTGTCCAAGAAGCTCCTCCAAGTTACGGGGCCTCAGCCTCCAGGCTAAAGGGGCCTTCTCCACGACATCCTCCGTGGAGAAGGGGGTCAGTTGCTCAGGGGATGGATACCTTCAGGGGTTGGGTCTCCTTGCCTTTTTCTTTTAACCCTCTATTTTCCAAAGCCTCTCCCCTGGGTTTCCTTATGTATAAGGGTCCCCCACTTTGCCGTTGCGGGTGGGCGAACTTGAACCTGGCTCCAGCCAGGTGGGGTTCCGCACAGGGTTTCCGGGTTTCCCCTCCTGGAGGCATACCCATCCGCCCCGAATATAGGATCCCCTTTGGTTCTAAGTTGGGCTCAAGTTGTTGCCACCCCTGACGCGCAAAGCAGGGGACCCACTCCACTTTCACTGACCTCCTTCTCCTCCAGCCTGCTCCAATAGGTGAATGAGCTGGCCTATCTTTCTCTCTATCTCTTTTTCTAGGTCCTCCAATTCTTTTTTTACCTTAAAATACTCGGCCGCGATGTTCAAGGCAGCTACCAAAGCAATTTTCTCTGTGGAGACCAGACGACCCTCCTGGGCCACTTCTTTCATCTTCTCGTCCACGTATGCAGCGTACTTAAGAAGGTCGTCCATGCTTTCGGAAGAGGCCTTCAGGGCGTAGTTCTTGTTGAAGATGCGTACCTCAGCTTTGGCCATGGCCTTCTTCCTCTTTGGAGAGGACCTCCTGGTACTCCTCAATTCTTCTGATGAGGCGATCTATCTTTATTTGAATGGCCTCCCTTTGGGCCGAGAGTATCTGAATAGCCTCGTTCTTTTCTTTCAACTCATTCTCCAGGGTGAGGAGCCTTTCTTTAAGGCGGGTGTTTTCCTCCCTCACCTGGGCCAGTTTGGATACCAGGTCCACAACTTTTTCTTCCAGGGTTTCAAGGGCTTTAAATTCCATGTCAGCTTCTATCCCGGTCGGCTCTATTTTTTCTTCTCTCCTTGCTCGATGCGTAAATGACCAAGGTCTTTCCGGGGTGTAGAAGGTTTTTCTTGAGGCCATTCCACCTCTTGAGGTCTCTCACCTCTACGGAGAAGGATCGGGCAATCTTCCACAGATTGTCCCCTTTCTTCACCCGGTAGGTGATGACCCCTCTCCTTTTTGGGTGCGTAGGGGCCCTTTTACCGGCGAATCTGGACTTCTTCCGGGCGGTTTGGGTGGGCCTGGGTATGATGAGGAGGTCTCCAGGTTTTATTTTTGTGCCTTTTAGACCGTTTTTCCTTTTTATGTCTTGGATACTGACGGAGAAGGATCGGGCGACCTTCCATAGGCTGTCTCCCTCTTGAACCCTGTAAACTTTCTCGCCTTGAGCCGTCTTTATTAGCTTTTTGGGTCTTCTATTTCTGGTTTTCCTGGCCAGCCATATCTTCCGCGGCGTGGCGGGAATGAGGATGGTCTTTCCTGCCCTGATCAGCCGGGGGTTGGTGATGCCGTTGACGGCTACCAACGTGGAGAGGGGGACCCCGTAAAATCTGGCCAGGACATAGAGGGATTCCCCTCTGGTCAGACGATGCCGTATCCATTTGTTGCCGTGGGCGTCGGGCACGGGGTAGAGGGAACCGGCGTACCTGGAATTGGATAGGATACTGGCCACCTTTTGCCCGTATCCTTTTGGTACCTTCAGGAGGTAAGGGGGACCGGGGGGCGTGACCCATTTCTTTAAGGCAGGATTCAGCTTCTTGAGGGTGCGGTATCTTATTCCCGCCAGGCGGGCCAGCCTTTTGAGGTTCACCATGCCCTTCACTTTCACCTTTTCATATACCAGGGGTGGTGGAGGGTCTGCGGTGGTCAGTTTGTAAAGGTCGGGGTTGTGGACCAGAAGGAGTATGGCCATGAACCGGGGCACATATTCCCTGGTCTCCTTTTTAAGGTGTCGGGAGCGGGCCATCACCCAAAAGTTCCGGCTACCCATCCTGTTCATGGCCCTTTCGACTTTGCCAGGCCCAGCGTTATAGGCGGCTATGGCCAGTTCCCAGCTGCCAAATCGGTTGTAAAGGTCTTTGAGGTATCGGGCGGCGGCCCTGGTGGACTTTTCTATGTCCATCCTTTCGTCCACCCAGGGGGTTATCCTCAGGCCGTAAAGCCGGGCCGTAGACTTGATGAATTGCCAGTAGCCCAGGGCCCGGGAGGGAGAGAGGGCTGTGGCCCAGTAGCCACTCTCCAGGATGGGTAAGTAAGCCAGGTCTTCGGGAAGCCCTTCTTCCCGCAAAATCTTCTTGACCAGGGGGATGTATTTCTCACCTCGCTGCCAATACCTGATAAATACCTTCTTTCCCGGTCCCGAGTAGTAGTTCAGGAAGGCTTCTACCTGGCTGTTGATGGAGATGCCCATGTCACTTCCCTTCTCCACCTTCTCAATAAGCTCTTCGTTGGAGAGGCGTTCCCAGTAGAGTTCTTCTTCCAGGTTGGAGGATAAGGCCTTGGGCTGGTTCTGGGATTTGGTGGTGGCCACCTTTACTTCTGTTTTTGTGGATTCCGGGGAGGGAGAAGCCTTTCGGGAAAGGGCGGTTTGCTTAGAATTTGGGTTGTTTCCAGTCTGAAGGGGTGAAGGGCGGGCGGTGAATTGAAGGAGGCTGCAGCCTGTTATCAGCATAGCCGTTGATATGATGAAGAAGGTGAAGATCACACTCCTCATGGGTTCCTCCTAAATTCTGCTTTGCATTTTCGCTCAGTCTAGTCCATGGCCTGAGACCCTAGCAAGGGGTAAATAAAAAACGGTGTTCAATGTGAAACTCTTGATTTCTAGGGGTCTCATAAGATAAGTAGTGCCTCGGTATTCCGGAAGAGGGTCGGTTTTGAGTAGAAGGTGGAGGAAAGGAGTGGACCTATGTTCAAAGTGGTGAGAAAGAAAGAGTGGCATCCTACCATTACGGAGCTGTGGGTAGAGGCCCCGTGGGTGGCCAAGAAGCACCGTCCAGGGCAATTTGTGATCGTAAGGGTGGATGAGAAGGGTGAGAGGGTTCCCCTGACTGTAGTGGATATAGATAAGGAAGAGGGAACCGTATGTTTGGTTTTCCAGAAGGTGGGTAAGAGCACTTTCCACATGGGCCTTCTCAACCCGGGAGATGCCTTTGCCGATGTAGTGGGACCCTTAGGCCGGCCCACCCATATTGAGAACTTCGGCACCGTGGTCTGTGTAGGAGGTGGGGTAGGTGTGGCTCCCCTCTACCCCATCGCCAAGGGCATGAAGGAGGCTGGAAACAGACTTATCTCCATTATAGGCGCTCGAACAAAAGAACTTCTGATTCTGGAAGAGAAGATGAATGCCATATCCGACGAGCTCATCATCACCACCGACGATGGTACCTATGGGATGCATGGCTTTGTCACCGATGCTTTGAAAATGGTGTTGGATGGAGACGAGAAGGTGGATATGGTGGTGGCCATTGGTCCTGTCATCATGATGAAGTTTGTGACCAAGACGTGTGAACCTTACCAGGTACCCCTGGTAGTGAGTCTCAACTCTATTATGGTGGACGCTACGGGGATGTGCGGTGCCTGTCGGGTGTCCGTGGGCGGCGTAACCCGTTTCGTGTGTGTGGATGGTCCCGAGTTCGATGGCTACCAGGTGGATTACGACGAGCTCATGAAGAGGCAGCAGATGTACCTTGATGAAGAGAAACGGGCCTTGGAAAAGTTCAGGGAAGAGCATCCCGAGGCCTTTCAGGGGGTGTGCTGATGGCCGACGAGAAGAAGCCTAAAAAGGGTCTCAATCTGAACCGGATGGAGATGCCCCGTCAAGATCCCAAGGAGAGGATCAAAAACTTCAACGAGGTGGCTCTGGGGTATACTGCCGAGATGGCCGTGGCCGAGGCCGAGCGGTGTCTCCAATGCAAAAAGCCCGTCTGCATTGACGGATGTCCCGCGGAAGTGAAGATACCGGAGTTTATCGAGCTGATCACCGAGGGTAAATTTGTGGAGGCCAGCCGTAAGATCAAGGAGACCAACGCCCTGCCTGCAGTGTGTGGCCGGGTGTGTCCCCAGGAGGAGCAGTGCGAGGTTCTCTGCGTTCTCCACAAGAAGGGGGCTCCCGTGGCCATCGGTAGGCTGGAGCGTTTCGTGGCCGATTATGAGGCCGAGGTGGGGGCCGTAGAAGTTCCTGAGTTGCCTCCCAGGACGGGCAAGAAGGTAGCGGTTGTGGGATCAGGGCCTGCCGGTCTCACTGTGGCTGCAGACCTGGCCCTCATGGGCCATGAGGTGGTGGTCTTTGAGGCCCTCCACAAGGCAGGAGGCGTGTTGGTTTACGGTATACCCGAGTTCAGGCTTCCCAAGGCTATCGTTCAGCGGGAAGTGGACTACATTGAGAAGTTGGGTGCCAGGGTGGTCTGTGATGTGGTGGTGGGCAAAACCTTCACCGTGGACGACCTATTGAACGAGGAGGGTTTCGACGCCGTATTCCTTGGGGTGGGAGCAGGGCTGCCTTGGTTCATGGATATCCCCGGTGAGAACCTCAACGGGGTCTATTCTGCTAATGAGTTTCTTACCCGGAACAACCTTATGAAGGCCTACCTGTTTCCAGAGTACGATACCCCCATTAAGGTGGGCCGCAGGGTGGCGGTAGTGGGAGGCGGCAACGTGGCCATGGATGCCGTGAGAACGGCCCTGCGCTTGGGGGCCGAGGAGGCCCACATTGTCTATCGGCGGAGCCGGGCTGAGATGCCTGCCAGGGAGGAAGAGATCGAGAACGCCGAGGCTGAGGGTGTCATCTTCAATCTATTGGTGAACCCCGTGGAGGTTTTGGGGGACGAGAGTGGCTGGGTGAAGGGTATGAAGTGCATCCGCATGGAGTTGGGCGAGCCTGATGAGTCGGGCCGCCGCCGGCCCGTGCCCATTGAGGGCTCCGAGTTCATCATGGACGTGGACATGGTGGTCATGGCCATTGGAACGGGAGCCAATCCCCTGGTGCCCTCTACCACCCCCGACATGGAGATCAATCGCCGGGGCTACATCGTGGCAGACCCCGAGACCTGTAAGACTACCAAGAGGGGGGTCTTTGCCGGTGGGGACATCATTAGGGGTGCTGCTACGGTGATCCTGGCCGTGGGAGATGGCAAGAAGGCAGCCCGCTCCATAGACCACTACCTGAGAACGGGAGAGTGGTAAGAGAGTCCAATCCGCCAAAATCCGGGCGGGGGCCCTGCAGGGCCCCCGCTTTTTGTTGGCCAGGTCTTTCTCGTTTGACCCCCTGGTGCTTCCTTGGTATCCAAGGGCCCATGGGAATTGGACAGACAGAAATCTTTTTAGGAGGTGGCAAGTGGCGGTGGAGTTGGCGGATAGGCTGAAGAAATTACCACCCTATCTTTTTGCCCAGTTGGACGAGGCCAAGGCCCGGCAGCTGGCTAAAGGCGTGGATGTGATAGACCTGGGTGTGGGGGATCCCGATCTGCCTACCCCTAACCCCATCATAGAGCGAATGAAAAGGGCTGTGGAGAACCCAGAGCATCACCGTTATCCCTCCTACGAGGGAATGCTCTCTTTCAGGGAGGCCGTGGCCCGTTGGTATCAGAACCGCTTCGGGGTGGAGCTGGATCCTGCCAGCGAGGTGATCACCCTCATCGGATCTAAGGAGGGGATAGGCCACATACCCCTGGCCTTTGTTAATCCCGGGGATGTGGTCCTGGTCTCCGATCCTGGCTATCCCGTCTATGGCGGGGCCACCATCCTGGCGGGGGGAGAGCCTTACAACGTGCCCCTGTTGGCGGACAGGGGCTTCCTGCCTGATCTTTCAGCCATTCCCGGTGACGTGCTGGCCCGGGCTAGGCTCATGTTCTTGAACTATCCCAACAATCCCACGGCCGCCGTGGCTTCTCTGGACTTTTTCAGGGAGGCCGTGGACTTTGCCCGGGAGCACGACATTATCCTGTGTCATGATGCTGCCTACAGCGAGATGTACTACGGGGAGCCCCCTCATTCCCTCCTGGAGGTGGAGGGGGCCAGGGATGTGGCCATAGAGTTCCACTCCCTCTCCAAGACCTTCAACATGACAGGGTGGCGTATCGGCATGGCCGTGGGCAATGCCGCTATTGTCCAGGGTCTCAAAAAGGTGAAGACCAATATAGACTCAGGGGCCTTCCAGGCTGTCCAGGAAGCTGGAATCGAGGCCCTGGACGGACAGCACGGGGTGGAGGAGATGAGAAGGGTTTATAGGGAGCGGAGGGACGTGCTGGTAGGGGGTCTCAAAAAGGCGGGTTTCCAGGTGGAGGCACCCCAGGCCACCTTTTATGTCTGGTTCCCCGTGCCCCAAGGTTTCAACTCCATGGCCTTTGCCACCAGGGCCCTGGAGGAAGCGGGGGTGGTCATCACCCCCGGGGTGGGTTTTGGAGGTTATGGCGAAGGTTATGTGAGGGCTGCCCTCACCGTTTCCAAGGAGCGGCTGGAGGAGGCGGCCCAGAGGCTGGCCGGGCTTATGGCATGAGAAGGCTTCTCTTTTTGGGGTTTCTGGCCTTTCTCCTGATCTGGGCCTTTTCTCCCTTGATGGCCCAAACCCGGGAGGGCGCCCTTCTCGGGGCCCAGGCTCAGGAGACGGTGCAGGGAGAGAACTTGGATCCTCAGGAGATTTACAGGAGGGCCAAGCTCCTGATGGATAAGGGGAATCTCCGCCATGGACTGGACCTTTTCCTTCAGCTTCGTGAGCAGTCTCCCAGATACAGGCCCCTGGCCGTTCAGAGGCACATTTGCCAGCTTTATGAGAGGTTGGGTAATATCTCTAAGGCATTGGAGGAGTACGGGGACTTCATCAAGCGTTTCCCCTGGGCCCGGGACAGGGTCCAGATGTTGATGCGTATGGCGGCCATGGCAGAAGTGGCCCTCCACGATCTGAACAGAGCCTGGGGGTACCTGGAGATGATCCCCGAGGACAAGGTGCCTCCAGGAGACATGGCCCCTTATCTCTTTAACAAAGGGTATCTCCTGGAAAAGATGGACCGGAAGGATGAGGCCCTGGAATACTATAGGAGGCTGGTGGAGGAGTATCCCCAAACGGTAGGGGGCTTTTGGGCCAAGGAGAGGATAAAGAAGCTGGAGGGGCAGGAGAGTGGGGCTCCCAAAATCATTCTGCCCAGGGAGGGAAAGCCATGAGAAAGCTCCTTTTGTGCTGGTTGGCCCTGGCATTGACGGGATGTACCGCTGCCCTGGTGGGAGCGGGGGCGGGAGTGGGTGTGGGTACCTACAGCTATTTGAAGGGTGAGTTGAAGGTGACCTATCCTGTCTCCTACCAGAAGGTGGTTGCTGCTGCAGAGCAGGCTGTCAGGGACCTGGGTTTCGCTCTGGTGAAAGAGGAGAGAGACGCCATCCGGTGCCGTATTGACGCGAAAATGGCCGACGGTACCAAGGTGAAGCTCAAGGTGGACAGCCAGTCGCCCAAGATCACCGTCTTGCGCATCAAGGTGGGGTGGTTCGGCAACAAAGACGTATCTCTTCAAATCATGAGGGCAATTGAGAAGAATATGGGGGTGGAGCCCGCGGTGGAAAAAGAGGGAAAGTGACCCCCCCATCTAGAAAGCTTTTTCATGGGTTCCCGTAGGATAGGATATGTGCTGGAGGGGCTTTTGGTGTGTCACGCTTCGGCGACTTTCCCGTCGATGCTGGCTCTTCTATCTCCTGAAGAACAGGTTCAGGAGTAGAGTAAGGACTATGCTCAGGACGATGCAGGTGACGATGGGGAAGTAGAAGGTGAAGTTGCCCCGCTTGATGTAGATATCTCCCGGCAGTCGCCCTAATCCCAGGTGGGGAATCTTTGTGGCCAACAAAAGCACCCCTCCCAGGGCTACCAGGAAGAAGCCCATAACGATGAGCATTTTGCCCAGGGGACCCAGGTCATTCATGGCAGAACCTCTCCTTTTCTGAATAGATGCAGCCGCAGTACTGCTGTCTATACAGGCCCAGGTCCAGGGACCGCTGGATGCCCTCTCTCCAGCCTTCCCTGAAGTCCTGGTAGAAAAACTTGACCCCGTGTTTTCTACCCAGGCTTTGGCCCATTTCCTTTATAATTTCATGCTTCTGGTGCTTGCTGTAAAGGAGGGTGGTGGTGAAGTGGGTGAAGTTGCCCCGCCTAGCCACCCGGAGCGTGGCAAGAAGCCTGTGGTGGTAACAGTGGAGGCACCGGTTCTCCTCCCGGAAGACTACGGCCTGGAGCCACTCTTCCAGGGGGTACTCGTTCTGGTAGATGACCCTGATGTTCTCCCTGGCCTCCAGCTCCTTCATGGCTTCCAGGCGGCGACGGTATTCCTGGTAGGGATGGATGTTGGGGTTGTACCAGAAGGCCATGACCTGCTGAAAATGGCCTTCCAGGGCCTTCAGGGGGTAGAGAAGGCAATTGGCGCAGCAGGCGTGGATGAGGATACTTTCCACGTCACTCCTCCAGGGGCAGACCCCTTTGGCAGACATGGGGGGGCAGGGGCAGGCCGAAGTGGCGGTATGCCCTTTCCGTGGCCATTCTTCCCCTGGGGGTGCGCTGGATGTAGCCCTCCTGGATGAGGAAGGGTTCGTAGACCTCTTCCAGGGTGTGTCTCTCCTCCCCCAGGGAGGCAGCCAAAGTATCTATACCTACAGGGCCTCCACTGAACTTCTGGATTATGGTGAGAAGGAACTTGCGGTCCAGGGCGTCGAAGCCCGCCTCATCTATCTCCAGGAGCTCCAGGGCGGCCCTGGCCACCTTCAGGGTGATGACCCCGTCGGCCCGGGCCTGGGCGTAATCCCTCACCCTTTTGAGGAGACGGTTGGCGATGCGTGGGGTGCCCCGGGCCCTTCGGGCGATCTCTGCTGCCCCTTTGGGGTCTACTTCGACGCCTAGGATCCGGGCCGAGCGTAGGACAATGGCCTTGAGTTCTTCCACCTTGTAGAAGTCCAGGCGCAGGACCACCCCGAACCGGTTTCTCAGGGGAGAGGTGAGGAGGCCCAAGCGGGTGGTGGCCCCGATGAGGGTGAACCGGGGTACGTCCAGTCTCAGGGTTCGGGCTCCCGGTCCCTGGCCTACGATGATGTCCAGCTTAAACTCCTCCATGGCGGGGTAGAGCATCTCTTCCACTGAGGGGTTGAGGCGGTGGATCTCGTCTATGAACAAAATGTCCCCGTCCCTGAGGCCGGTGAGGATGGCCGCCAGGTCCCCCGTGCGCTCCAGGACGGGACCCGAAGTGGTCCGGATGCCCACTCCCATCTCCCGGGAGATGACCCAGGCCAGGGAGGTCTTTCCCAATCCCGGGGGACCATAGAGCAGGACGTGGTCCAGGGCTTCTCCCCGGGCTATGGCGGCCTCGATGGAGACCCTGAGGTTCTCCTTGACGCTCTCCTGGCCGATGTAGTCCTCCAGCCTCTCGGGGCGCAGGCTCTTTTCCAGGCTTACCTCTTCCGGGGTAGGTTGGGGGGAAAGGAATCTATCCAAGGTGGCCTCCTAGGGCTTTCAGACAGCGTCGAAGCATCTCTTCTTCCTCCATCTCCGGGGTGATTCCTGCCTTTTCCATGGCTTTCTTTATCTCTACTTTGGTGTATCCTAAATTGCCAAGGGCTGAAAAGAGGGTGGCTTCCCACGGGGAGGACGGGGGGGTGACCTTGGCTTTTTGGGGTAGGTCACTTTTGAGTTCCACCAGGAGGCGCTGGGCCGTCTTTTCTCCTATACCCGGCACCTTTTTCAGCCGTTCCAGATCTCCCTCTTTTACGGCCTGCCACAAGTCTCCCAGGGTGAAGTGGGAGACCACTGCAAGGGCCGTCTTGGGGCCCAGGCGGGGAATTCTCAGAAGGAGGGTGAAGAGCTCCCTCTCTTGGGGGGTGGCAAAACCGAATAGGGAAAGGGTTCGGTCTCCCTGGTGGAGGTGGGTCCAAAGGCGGCACTCTGTTCCAGGTGGTGGAAGGCGATAATGGGTGGATAGGGGTATGGCCAGCTTGAAACCTAACCCCATGACTTCCACTATGGCCCAGCCCTCCTCTTTCTCCACCAGGGTGCCCCTAAGGAACTCCAGCACCTCAGCGCCCCTGTTCCAGGAGTTCCAACCTGCGTTGTTGGCCGAGGTGGCACAAGGCCACTGCCAGGGCGTCTGTCTCGTCAGAGGAGATCTTGTCAGGCAGGGAGAGGGTCTGTCTCAGCATCCATGCCACCTGCTCCTTGGTGGCGTGTCCGTAGCCTACCACTGCCTTCTTCACCTCCATAGGAGAGTACTCAAAGACAGGTATACCCTCCAGGGTGGCGGCAGCCATGGCCGCGCCACGGCAGTGGGAGATGCGGGCCAGGGCTCGGGGGTCTTTGTGGTAGAAGAATTGCTCCATGGCCACCTCCTTGACCCCGTGTTCCTGTATGAGGGCCTTCACCAGGGTGAAGACGGCTCCCGTTTTTTCAGCCAGGGACCCTTTCCTTCCCAGCTTCAGGGTTCCAGAGGCCAGCCTAACCTGTTGGGGGGAGAGGACAGCGTATCCCATGCATATGGAGCCGGGGTCTATGCCCAAAACCAAGTTACGCCCCCATGGCGGCCATGATCTCTTCGGGGATCTCAAAGTTGGCGTAGGTCTTCTGGACCTCGTCCAGGGACTCCAAGGCGTCCATGAGTTTTAGAACCTTCTCGGCCTTCTCCCCTTCCACCTTCACCACGTTCTTGGGTACCAGAGTCACCTCCGCCTCTTCTATGGGTAGGCCCTCCTTCTCCAGGGCCTCTTTCACCTTTTCGAAGTCCTCAGGGGCGGTGATGATTTGGAAGGTGCCTTCCTCTTCTGTTTTCAGGTCCTCGGCCCCGGCGTCCAGGGCCACCATGAGGACATCGTCCTCCGAGAACCCTTGAGCGTTTACAGTGATCACCCCTTTCTTATCGAAGAGCCAGGAGACGCACCCCGTTTCCCCCAGGGAACCCCCGTGTTTGGAGAAGATGTACCTTACCTCGGAGACGGTGCGGTTCTTGTTGTCGGTGATGGCCTCCACGATGACGGCCACTCCTCCGGGACCGTAGCCCTCGTAGGTCACCTCTTCGTAGTTCACCCCCGGCAGTTCCCCCGTCCCCCTTTTAATAGCTCTTTCGATGTTCTCCTTGGGCATGTTGGCTGCCTTGGCGGCGGCGATAGCCGTTCTCAAGCGGGGATTGGTCTCGGGATCGCCTCCTCCTTCCCTGGCCGCTATGATGATCTCGCGGGTGAGGCGGGTGAATATGCGCCCCCGCTTGGCATCTTCCCTCATCTTTCTGTATTTGATATTGGCCCACTTGGAATGGCCGGCCATGAACAACCTCCCCTTTTTCTTGGCTTAATTCCCTTTTAGACCACCCTGGTGGCTGTGACAAGGCCCCGGACTTTGCCGGAGAGGGGAAGGGTATAGAAGAGGTGTTTTTCTAAATTTAGGCTCCTGGGGAGGAGGGAATGTTGCCATTCCCTGCCCACGTAGAAGATGACCCTTCCCCCGGGGGAGACCAGGGACGCTACAAGCTTTTGGTTCTTTTCTCCTCCCGTCAAAGCCCGGACCGTCACTGTGGGAAAGACGACCCCTTCCCTTGCCAAGTTCTCCAGTCGATCCCGGCGAGGCGTGTATCCCTTGAGCTTCAGGAGGCGGATGGCATGGCGGACGAAGTTCATCTTCTTCCTGGAGGAGTCTACGGCCACCACTTCGAGATGGGGCTGGGCTATTTTGAGGGGCAGGGAGGGAAAGCCCACTCCACAGCCGGCGTCCAGGAGGGGTGAGGCCAGGGGTATGCCCAAGGCCAGGGGGGCCAGGGAGTCCAGGACAAAAACCTCCACCAGGTCTCGGGGGTGGGTGAGGGAGGTGAAGCTGAAGGTCTGGTTCCATCGGTTGAGTTCTTCTAGGAGGAGGACGAGGTTTTCCCTTGGCTCCCGAGGGAGGTCCAGGTTGTTCCACGGAGGAGTGCCAAGGGCTCTATCCAGGGTTGGAATGAGGGGGGAAGGTTTGTCCGGAGCCATGTTTCCATTGGTTCAGTCTTGCCGGTTTTTGAGTTGCTGGTGGGTGTAGTGGATGCGATGGAGGGCTGTGGCGTTGGCCAGGATGGCCGTTAGAATCATGGCCCATTCCAGCCAGTTGAAGATAAGGCCTATTAAAAGGAGGATGACCCGTTCGGGCCTTTCCATGATTCCTACCTGGCACCTTTCGATGAGGCATTCGGCTCGGGCCCGGGTGTAACTCACCATGATGGCTCCCGTAAGGGCGAAGGCCGTCCAGAGGAATAGGGGAAGGTTTTTCTGGGTGAAGGCCAAAGTCATGACCCCCAAGTAGAGAGCCAAATCGGAGTACCGGTCCAGACTTGAGTCCAGGAAGGCGCCGAAGCTGGTGACTCGATGGGTGTTTCTGGCTATGGTACCGTCCAAGGCATCACATAGGCCGCTCACTATAACCAGGAAGGCTCCCCACTCCAGTAACCCCAGGGCTATGAGGACTCCTGCTCCTATACTTAGCACCATGCCAAGAAGGGTGAGCTGGTTGGGGGAGATGCCCGTTTTAGCCACCCGTTCTCCCAGTGGGGTCAGGAGGAAGGAAAACCTGTCTCTGAACTTGTTGGATATCATACCACCCCCTGACCTCTCCTTTATCAGAGGTCCAGGAGTTCTTCCAGGTATTTGGGAAGGATAAAGGCCCCTTTATGGACCTGGGGGGTATAGTACTTGAGGTTGCCTAGGGGGAAGTCTCTGATGGGGCCATGGATGGGGTTGTACATTTTGGAGCCCAGGGAGAAGGCCCAAAGGCCGCCGTAGCTGATGACTCCCGAGAGGTAGATCTTGGCCACGGGGAAGAGGTCTTTGAAGGCCCGGTGGACCCGGGACAGGAGATCTTGCTGGAAATAGGGGGAGCCCGATTGGACGGTGAGGATGCCGTCTTGTTTTAGTGCTTTGTGGCAGTGGGCGTAGAACTGGTGAGTGAAGAGACCCTCGGCGGGGCCTTTAGGGTCGGTGGAGTCCACCAGGATCACATCGTAGGTGTCTGGGGGACACTGGGCCATGTACTTGATGCCGTCGGCCACCTCGATTTTCACCCGGGGGTCGTCGAAGCCCGTGGCCAGCTGGGGGAAGAACTCCTTAGAGACACGGATCACTTCCTGGTCTATCTCTACCTGGACCACCTCCTCCACTTCGGGGTGGCGGGTGACCTCCCGGAGGGTGCCTCCGTCGCCTCCCCCGATAACCAGGACCTTTTTGGGGGCAGGGTGGGTGAGGAGGGGGACGTGGACCAACATCTCGTGGTAGGCGAACTCATCCCTCTCGGTGAGCATGATGGCGGCGTCCAGGATGAGGAGCTTGCCGAACTCCTCTGTCTCCAAGACGTCTATCCGTTGGTAGTTGCTGCAGGCCGAATAGATCCCCCGCTTTATTCTGAAGGAGAGTCCCCAGTTCTCTGAGAACTTCTCCATGTACCACAGGTCCAGGGGTTCTACTTTTTCGCCCCAAAAAGTCTCAGGACTTTTTGGGGACCCCGTTTCTTTAGAATTGGGTGCCATCTCTCTTCTCCTAGTCCCACAGAACCACAGCGGCGAAGGCAGCCCCGCACCTCTCCACCCGGTGTTCTATGGCTACGCTTTTGATTTCCCGGATCTTCTTGCCCCTCATCTTCATTCCTTCTTCGGCCATCTTCCGAACGGTGGCCTCCACCTCGTCCCTGGTGCCCTTGGCGGCATACTCCATGATGAGGGCAGCGTGGTCCTCATCCTCGGGGATGGCGGCGGCTACGGCAGCGGCAATCACTTCTCCAGGCTCCTGGGAGGTGATGCTGGCATAGGCCACCGGCACCAGGGCTCCCTGGGGTAGGGGGATGGGGTCCACCTCCTGGCACCGGGGTGGGATGATGGAGCTCATTTTGACCAGGTTGGTGTCGCCTACACCCGCATCCAGCAGGGCGCCGTCGAAGGCGTTAAGGGGCATGAAGCCCTCGGATTTGCCTTTCACAAAGAAGAATTTTGTAGGGGTCTTGATCACCATAGTTCTTCCCTCCTCTCAGAAGGGTTTGTACTGGAGTGATTCCACGGAATGGAGCTGTCCCCTCTTAATTTCCATAGTGAACATCTGTTCTGCCTGAAGGTACTCCTTCATACGTTCGAAAGCGATCCATGGGTCCACTGAGTCGCCGCAGGTGAAGAGATCCACGGCGGCGTATCCGTATTCCGGCCATGTGTGGATGGTGAGATGGGACTCGGCTATGACCACCACGCCGCTCACTCCGTGGGGATTGAAGAGGTGAAAGACGCTGCTCACTACTGTGGCCCCGCTCTCTACGGCCGCTTCCTGCATCACTTCTTCTAACTTTTCTTTATTGTTCAGCGCCTCGGAATCGCAGCCGTAAAACTCCACCAGAACGTGACGACCCAGTGCCTTCATCTTTCCCCTCCTTTCTTCCTAATTTATGTCAATAGGCCACTACAAGGATCTGGGCCCGATCTTTGCCCCTGTTTTCTATGACGAACTCCGTTTCCGGGAAGAGGTAGAAGGTGTCGCCCTTTTTGAGCTGGTAACTCTCCCCCTCTATGGTGATCCAGGCTTCTCCCTCCAGGAGGTAGCCGAAGGCCTCTTCCTCATCCAGGTCCTCGTCAGTGATCTTTGCTCCCTTTTCCATGGTGATGAGGATGGGGTCCATCTCCCGGTACTGAATGTCGGGGACCAGGGATTCCATGATCACCCCAGGGATCTCCTCATCCAGGGGCTCTCTCTCCTCCAGGCGGAACACGTTTTTTTCGGGTTCTCCCGCGTCCTGGAAGAAGGTGGATAGGTCCTCCCCCAGTACGTCCAGGATCTGTTTCAAGGCCGCCACCGAGGGGGAAGCCTTGTCCCTTTCGATCTGGGAAAGGAAGCCCTTGGTGAGGTTGGCCCTCTGGGCTACCTCTTCCAATGTGAGGGACCTGGATTTCCTCAGTCTCCGCAGTTTTCTTCCTATTTCCATTTTGCCAGCCATTAAACAACCCGTTTTTCACTAAACTTTAAGTTTAACCATACTCCGAAGCGGAGTTTAATTAAACACCTTGACGGGTCTTGTCAATAGGTAAAATGGGCTTCTGGACTTCCCCCAAAAATCCCTTCCTGGTAAAGGCATCATGTTCAGAATCCTGGATTTTTTCTTTCCAACAAGTGAAAGGGCGGGGCATTCCTCCCTTGCCCATGGCTGATAGCTGATGGCTCATGGCTGATAGCAACTGTGAGCTATGAACCATGAACTACGAGCTATGAACTATGAGCTATCATCTCTGCGCTCGGAACGCCCCGCCCT
>JAJSAC010000002.1 GCA_024274915.1 Thermodesulfobacteriota bacterium | reverse complement strand
TATAAGATCGGAGAAGGAGTCTACTCTTTCTACTTTTAACAAATAAGAAATGTCCTTCTCTAAGTAACTATGGAAAATCTCGTCTATGATCTCTCTCTTCTCTCTATCCCGCTCGGCCGTAATGACTCGCGGGTACCCCCCATAATTGAGATACTCTCGGAGCAAGGCCTCCCTTTCCCCTACCTCGATTTCGAAAAATTCCATTAACCTATCCTCGTAGCGATAGCCGGTCTTGAAGTTGACAAATTCCTCGAAGGACACAGGCTTCAACTCGAAGATCCTTTTTCTTCCTACCAGGGACTCATGGATTTTCTCCTTTAGCTCCAGGCTACCCGAGCCAGACACGATAAATTTGTAGGGCAGGTTATAATCGTAGATCCCCTTCAAAAATAAGCCCGCATCTTCCTTTCTCTGGATCTCGTCTATAAACACAAAACCTCTCCCTCGCCCGAGTTCCAGGCGGATCTTGCTTATCAAGCCCTCCTGAGAGGCAAAATGTTTCCTGTCTGCCTCCCGGTCCAGATTGAGATAGAGAGTTCTCTCTCCCCGATCTTCCAGCTCTTCCTTCAGGATCAGCATCAAAGTGGTCTTGCCCACCTGCCTGGGGCCAACAATCAAGGAGATCTCCTTTTGAGTCAGATGCTCTCTCACCTCATCCAGTAAAGTTCTTTTGATCAAATTCCCGTTTACATTCATGCTGCTATTTTAGTCCGAGTATTTTGGAAGTCAAGTTAGAAATTGGTTGGGACAAAGCGAGCCTAATCTATCAGATCTTCCAGGTACGAGATAACTTCCGGAAGCAGAGCCCTCATCTTCAACTCTTTGAGCTTCTCTACCCTTTTTACAAGACTCTCTTTCCTATAAACCACGGCGGTGCCTCTCCAGGTAAAGCTTATAGTCATAATAATTTTTCTTGGCCTTCAGCTCCAGATCGTTCAACACCTCTGGATCTGCGTAAAAGAGGATCCGCCCCGCGGTTACCACTTCAAAGGTGATAATGGCATCGGCCTTGTTGAGCCAAAGGAGATTAAACCGGTCAGTGCCCAGGAGCGTACTGAAACTCCCCCTCAGAGAGTAATAGTCGTCCCAAGAAAACTCCCTGGAGGTGAAAAAGGCAAAGTCTATGTCCGACTCGCTGGTCTCTTCACCCCTGGCTCTGGACCCAAAGAGATAAAAGACCAGTATTCCCTCCCTCTCTCTGACCACGGGCAAAACCCTATCCACAGCCTCCTGTGTAGAGAGAGTAAAGGGCCTGGTACCCTTCCATTTTTCTTTTACAGCCAAGACTCCCCTCCACAGAAGGCATCAAAACTCAAAAGTCTGAATCACTATCACCCCTGCTTCCCGGGCTTTATCAAGGAGTTTCTGGGTAGCAAAGTGGGTAACTATCAGGGGCACGACCTGTGCCCTTTTTTCTTCTTTTACCACCTCCACTTTTCTCCAGAGTTGCCTCAGCTTCCCCATATCATCAAGGCGGAGCACCGACTCGCCCACCAGAAAAGCCTCTTCTCCATCCTTTTCTACCTTTGCAAAGAAGTTTATCTCCTCGCCAGCTATCTCTGCCCTAACAATGCGATCCAGCACCTTGTAACCGAACCTCTCTCCCAGAAATCGTGGTAGATGTCTGAATGCCTCGTTTTCCAAAGCATAGGCCACACTCCTCGAAAGCCCGCCCACCTCCTTTCGAACCCTCTGCAAACCAGAAGCCAGCTTCTTTATCTCCTCTTCGGTCCTTCTCTGGGCTTCCGCAAGCTGGTCCACCCGCTGGGTGAGTTCATCCATCCTCTGGGCAAGCTGGTCCACCCGCTGAGTGAGTTCATCCACCCTCTGGGCAAGCTGGTCCACCCGCTGGGTGAGTTCGTCCATCCTCTGGGCAAGCTGGTCCACCCGCTGAGTGAGCAGGGACAGATTCTCCTCGGTCTTCTTCTGGGCTTCAGCCAGAGTGGACACCGTTTCCCTTAAGGAAAGAAAATCTTCCCGTTTAACGGTGTCCTGAAGCACCTTCACAATCTTCATGAGGGGAGGTCTCAACTCAGCAGGCAACTCCTCGAAGGCCTCCAGCAATTCAAATGCATCCATGTCTTCTATCTCCACCTTTAAAAAACTTGCCTACTCCTTTCCTCCAGATTCAGGTCTCTTGGCCTGCTCTAAGGCAATCTCCTTTACCGTGGCCAGGGCATGGGCTCCCGAGGCTCCTTCTACCACCTTCTCCGCCAGCTCCCGGAGCTGTTTGAGGGCAGAGGCCAGGTCTTTTTTGACCTCGGCGAGTTTCTCTTCCTGGGCAGACAAGGCCCTTTCTAGAAACTCTATCTTCTGTTCATACATCTTCCGCTCCCACTCTCTCTCTGTAGCCATGAGTTTTTCTTTTTGTTCCATCTCCCTTTTCATTTCGCTGGCAGCCTCTTTCCTGGCCTTCTCCACCTCTGCCCTGAGGATTTTGGGAAACTCCTCTGCCTGTTTCCTCAAGACCTGAAACTCCTCTTCCCTGGCAGAAATAGCCGACTCCCTTTCTGCCAGCTCTTTGGTCACCCTCTCCCTGTACTCTTCCAGCTCCCTTTCCAGGGCAACCCTCTTGGCCTGATACTCGTCTTCTTCCTGTTTCCGCTTCTTGTCCCGCTGATACAGGTACTCTTCTTCCTCCCGCTCCCATTCCAGTTTTCTACGCCGCTTTTCCTCTTCCCAGGCCAGCCTTGTCTCGGACACCTCCTTTTCTATAGCAGCCTTCTCAGCCTCATATTTCTCACGAAGCTCCCTGAGTTTCTCGCTGTACTCCTTTTCCAACTGGGCCAACCGGCTCTCAAATTCTGCTTCCGCCTCCTTTACCTGTTCCTCATAGACCGCCATAAGCTTCTGGAAAGCGTCTGTAGCGGCTTCGATATCGTACAGCTCCTTAAGGCGCTTTTCCTGGACGGCTACCGCCTGATTCAACTCCTCCAGATGCTCAGCCTGAGACGCCAGCTTTTCAGAAAGATCAGTGAGAGTTTTCCTAAAAGAACACGTAAATTCCCAATGCTATCTATTACCCCTTCTACCGTTGCCTTTTTTGCCGACTCCAGAGCAGCGGCCTCCCTATACTTCTCCGCCTCCTTGCGCCACTTCCGTGCCTCTTCCGCTTCCTTAGCCTTCTCTTCAAAGGCCTCAAGAAGCTTTAAGTACCTGTCCACAATCTCTTTCTTCGTCATCTGGGGTGTGATCTTAAACTCTTTTTCCATAGAAAACCTCCTTAAGATCCCTTACCACCACTCAAGGCTATAAACCACTATACCTCTTTCAGCCTCCCCCTGCCATCCAGTCTGGAGGGTCCTTTATCGCCTCCATGAAGGAAAACCCGTCTATGAAACATCCTCTAAAAACTCTCAACAGCTTCGCTCCCCACTCGCTGTTCAAATTACATAACAATTTCCCCCGTGTCTACCGTACCCGGCAAACAGTCTACCAACCCAATGTTCGCTGTCCCAGAGAGAAAAGATCCCAAGCCAGAACCTGGATCCTAAAGCCCAGGGAAAGCTAGGGAGATATCCGTAAGAAAACCTTTGATTTTTGCAAACAAATCTGGTAGTTTTACCCTATCTAAAAAACCTTGGAGGTGAAAGATGGGAACACAGAGAAAGAGGTGGATCACCCTGGTACTGGTCCTGGCATTCATCCTGTCCCCTTGCGTTCTCATGGCTCAAAAGACTGAAAACCCGGCAAAGATGAACATCAATACGGCAACAGTAGAGGAACTCCAGACCCTGCCTGGAATAGGCCCCGCCATTGCCCAGCGTATTGTGGAATACAGGCAAACCCATGGGCCCTTTCAGAAGGTAGAGGACCTGCTCAACGTAAAGGGCATCGGCGAAAAGAAACTGGAGAAGATAAAACCTTTCATCGAAGTGGTGCCTCCGAATGAGTAAGTCCAAGGGGGCCTCGGAGGGATGATCGAGGCCCCCTTTTCCCATCAGCATCTCCAAGGTTTGACAAAGGACCCTATCGGTCAATAAGTTTAAACCATCATGAAAAAGATGATTTACATACTAGCGGTGATCTCGCTCCTCTCCTCAACGGGGACCTGGGCCGTGGAGAGGGCACCCCGCATTACCGACAGAGAAATCGTAGAGCGCCTCACCAGACTGGAGGAAGGTCAAAAAGCCCTAGCAAAGCGCATAGACGACCTGGATGCGAAACTCAACAAGCGCATAGACGACCTGGATGCGAAACTCAACAAGCGCATAGACGACCTGGACGCAAAACTCAGCAAACGCATCGATGACACTAACAAGCGCATCGATGATACCAACAAGCGTATAGACGACCTAAGAACAGAGATGAACGCCCGTTTCGATACCCTCCAGTGGATGCTGGGGCTCTTCATCACCATCTCTCTAGTTATCCTGGGATTTGTACTGAGAATGCAGTGGCAGATGGGCAAACGCCAAACCTCTATGGAAGCCACCCTCCAGGCTCACAAGGAAGAGCTGGACTTTCTTAAGTCCCTGATAGAAAAGTTACTCCCTCCAAAAGGGGTGCTGTAGACCCCCGCTCATCCCGTCATAAAAAGCCTCTCTTATCCACAGCAAATAGCCTTGAACCGGCCTTGCCATCCCTGATGCCTTACCCTAAAAAAAGGCCATGAAGGAAAAAGCCCCCTCCAAAACGAGAGAATTGCCAAACCGGTTTTTTCCCCTGGTCATCCTGGGCCTTTCCATCCTAATTTATCTCCCCTCCATAAAACATGGCTTCGTCTGGGACGACTGGTCCATCATCTTCGAGCAGACCAGGAAATTGAGCGGAGTCTCCATATACAAGCCCACAAGCATCTATTACAGGCCTGTCACCACCCTCACCTTCATCCTGGACCAGATGCTCTGGAAAGCCAGTCCCCTGGGCTATCACCTGACCAACATTCTGCTAAACGCACTAAACACCTGGATTCTCTTCCTGCTCATCAAATCCATACTGGTCATCAAAATAAAAGAAAAAACCGCTTCCTTATGCGCCATGATGGCCGCCGTACTCTTCGCCACCTACCCCATCCACGTAGAATCGGTCTCATGGATTGCAGGGAGAACAGACCTGGTGGCCACCCTTTTCATTCTCCTCACCTTCTTCTCTTACCACCTCTACAGGGTAACCAGGGAACCTAAAGGCCTGGTGCCCACTCTTATCTTCTTTCTCATGGCCCTGGGCTCTAAAGAGACGGGAGTTATGGTCTTACCACTAATCTTACTATGGGAAATCTTCGTAGCCCCTTCCCTCTACGGGAACAGAGAAAAAAAGGCCGTCTTTATCACCCTTTTCATGGGAGCGGGCTTATTATTGTACATGGCCAGCCGCCTTCCAGGAATAGAAAGCTACACAGGCGGGACCATGACTATTTCACCACCAATCCTATTAAAAGCCCTGGGTTTCTACATCCGATACCTCCTTCTACCCTTTCCCATCCTCAGCTACATACCCAACATACCCCGGGGGACTTGGTACCTGACATCAGGAACCCTCGCCCTTCTAATTCCTTTTGCCGGTACGGTCTTAATGCCCCGACTCGCCTGGTGGGTAAGGGGAATGCTTTTTTCCTACCTAATGTCCGTATTGGCCATACTACCCTCCCTAGCCCTCATAGTCCTGGGTATCGGGGCAACTCCCCTGGCCCTGCGATACCTGTACCTGCCATCAGCCTTCTTCTGCCTGGGTATAGCCTTTGCCCTGGCACCCATAGCCGAAACAAAGGGCGTCCCGACCCTGGCAATGGGGGCGGGAACCGCCCTGCTCATATTTGCCCTTGCTCCCCTCACCCTGGACGCCCAGACTGTATGGAGAGACGAACTCACCTTCTGGCAAGAAGCCGTGAAACTGGCACCAAACAGGGCCATACCCCACAACCAATATGGTCTTGCCCTGGCCTCAAAAGGGAAAATAAAGCAGGCCCAGGTAGAATTTGAAAAAGCCTTGAGGGCCCCGGATATACAGGCCTATCCATGGGAGAAGAGCAAGATTTACACCAACCTGGGAAGGGCTTACCTGCAACTGGAAAAGCCCAGGCTCGCCCTGAAGGCCCTGGACTCAGCCCTTAAACTCGACCCCGGTGCCAAATCCCCGTACTGTGTAAAAGCCAGAGCCTATCTGACCATATATAAAACCCAAAAAGACAAAAGGCTCGTTTATGAAGCATACCATTGCCTAAAAAACTGCATCTCCCGTAATCCCACACCAGGAGACATACTATTGACAGCCCGACTGGCCCTTTACCTGAAAAACAAAAAAGATGCTCAAAAGCTAATAAAAATCCTCGTGGAGCGGTTCCCGGAAAGCAAAGAAGCCCGGCAATTCATGGGGCCTGGTTCTCCAAAGCACCCTTAGAGGCTGTTGCCAGTTCCTCATACCTCTTGCGCCACTTTAGGGCTTTGGCCTTTTTGCCCATTTTCCTGTAAGTCTCCGCCAGATTGTAGCAGGCATCCCTGTTCCGGGGATCTAGATGGACAGCTTTCAGGTAGTTCTTCTCAGCCTCTTTCCACTCTCCCCTGGCAAAGTAGCAGTTCCCCAGGTTCACATAGATTTTGGCCTTTTTCCCGGGATCATGGGTCAGATACAGGGCTTTTTTAAAGTTTCTTCTGGCTTCATCCAACTTTATGAGCTTGAAACAGGCCATGCCCAGGCGCTCGTAAACATCGGGAGGAGTTCTGTCTCCCGTCACAGATACATATCTCTGCAGATAACGGTGGGTATCACGGTACCTTCCTTCCCTGTAACTGAGCATGCCAAGCTGATACAAAGCTGGTCCAAATTTCTTTTTGAAAGACACCGACTTGAGAAAGCAGTCCCTGGCTTTGTCCATCTTTTTAAGCTTCTTGTAAACCAGTCCCAGATTGTACCACGCATTGGGAGATCTGGGATCTAAATCCAACGCTTTCTTGAGAATTTCCATGGCAGAGCCGTACTCCTTTAGACCCTCGGACAGGAGAATTCCCAGGTCGGTGGTGGCTTTGAGGTTGACAGGATAAAGGGAAAGAACCCCTTTAATTTCCCCTTCCATGGCCAACAGGGCCTTTTTGTCTTTTTTGTATTTGTCCAGCAACTTCTCCATATCCATCCACGGTTTGTAGTACTTAACCAGCTTCAAATCCTTCTGTTTCGCTACCTCATCCTTCACATACAGAGAAGTTACCTCGTCGAAGAAGACCAAATCCCAGTTTTTGTTTTTGTCCAGATACTTGGCAATGGTAGAGTCCGTTTTTTCTATCACCATGGTTATGTTGTACTGGTGGGCCAGCTCCTGAAAGAGCTTCTCGTCTTTGTAAACCATTCTGTAGAGCCAGTAGAAATCTGCCGGGTAAACGGTGGGAGTACGACCGTCGATAAACACCCTGCATCTGGGATACAGATACCATATTAGAAAACCCCCGTAACCGTACTTGTTGAACATGTCGCCTCTTAACCCTTTTTCATCTATGAACTTCACCACCCCATGGGGATAGTTTCTTGAAACAGCCCTGCCCAATTCTTCGTCATTAATCCTGGCAGGGAGCAATTTGAACGCCAGGAAAATTGCAGGCAAGACCAAAACTAACACCGCAAAGACCCCTCTAAACCCCGGATACAGGCTGCTCTGGCACCAGGAATAGAGGCACGCTATGGACGGCACCAACACCAGACTTGCCAGGGCCACAAAACGACCGTGTTTCAGGGAAAGGTACAGCATAATAGCGAAGATCAAAGCATGGGCCAGCACTCCGATTCTTCTCTGAAAGGCATTGATACCTATTAACAGAAAGGCGGTCCAAAACAAAAAGGCCACCAGTCCCACTTTAGAAAATGGGCTTAAAACGAAAAAGCTGTAAGGACTCATCTTGTGCCACTCTGCTATATACTTAGTCGCCTGAGAGCCTATTCCACGGTGAGAAAAAATAGCAAAAGTGATATATTTGAAGCCGTAAGGGTTGCAAAGTGATGCAAGAGCAACGACGAGTAGACATACCCCCATTCTTTTAACAACAGAATCTGCGAGGATAGCCTTAACCTCCCAATTCCACCTCTCGCCCAACGCACCTAATAAAAAAGCTCCGATCAAGAAGGGACCCACAATAAAACTGCCGTGGGTATTGACCCACAGTATGTAGACGGCTGCTAGGGTTAGCAGCTGCCAGAGTCTTCCACCGGTAATATATGAATGAAAGAGATAGAGGAACAGAACTACCCAGAGGAAAGCAAGCAAATGGGGTCTGACCATGAATCTAATTTGGGCTATGCCCAGAGCAAGAAACAGAAGGCCAGATACCAGATAAGAGTTTCTGGTGTAGAGCACAATCAACTTATACAGAAAATAGAATAT
The DNA here is from genome assembly GCA_024274915.1 of Thermodesulfobacteriota bacterium. Lineage (GTDB taxonomy): Bacteria > Thermosulfidibacterota > Thermosulfidibacteria > Thermosulfidibacterales > B14-G1 > B14-G1. Next base: position 15,483 of record JAJSAC010000002.1, on the reverse strand, counting down.
CAATAGGGCAACAGTGACTTTAAAAACCACGAGGCCATAAAAACCAGAGGCTTTGTAAATATCAAACTCTATGATTTGAAAAAGCCAGGCCAGATCTATCCAGGGCTTACCCAAGCGGGTGAAGGAGAAGGGATCCACCCTGGGGACGGCATGGTGAGTGAAGATCCATTTTCCCGTTGCCAGATGCCACCAGGGATCAAAGGATCTGATAGGCCTGGAAGCCGCCAGAATTGCCGAAACAAGAAAAAATATCCCTGCCGCGCGTAAACCCCAAACCTTCACGAGACCCCTGTGTTCTATCTTCATGCCTCCCAGATTAGATCACCTGCTGTCCAGAAGGCTAGCACAAAAAAAGCCAAGAGCTAAAGGGCAAATTCGCCAGCCCACCAGGTGCTCACCGAAGAAAAAAGGCCAGGCCTCAAACTCAAACTTCAAGACCTGACCTTAAATACAAGCCTTAACAATAATCGTAATCAAATACCAAACTAGAATCCACTATTGTTCTGACTAATTTCAGGATCCTCATCACTACAATAGAAAGTAACCCATGTACCATCCCCATCCAAGTCGCCTCTAGCTTCTATGGTGATGTCAGCGGAGCTACTTGCAGTGACTGTAGACGCATCAGTAGGATCTCCAATACTAGTACCACTCACCACCCCATAAGCATACCTCACCTTTCCAGCAGGCTGAAAACCTACACTATTAAACCCATAACCACTTCCACCATCGCCCCAATTCACCGCATTACCATTGTCAACGAGAGTCGTTGTAGGTTTCCAGCCTGCCTGCACATACACGTCATGCTCAGCAGCATAAGCCTCTTCGCATGTCCTTATGGCACCTAGATTGGTCTTAGCCTCGCTTGTCTTGGCTTTGAGCTGAAACTTCCTGTACTGGGGAATAGCAATAGCCGCCAGGATGGCAATAATAGCCACCACGATCATGAGCTCGATAAGGGTGAAACCTCTGCTTTTCTTTCTCATCTCCCTGTACTTGATAATCATAACCTCTCCTCCTTTCTCTTACTCTTAACTCCCTACTTTTACTCTCACCTTCTTATCCTCTCATCTTCTCAACATCTATCTCCTCCTCCCGCTCACCACCTCCTTTCTTCTCAATATTTTCCTGGATTAGCATCCTTCACTTCACCAGGGGGTTCGTCAGTCAGGTACAATTTTGAATAGTCTCCATCTCCATCCACGTCCCCCACTGCCATGATACATATATCTTGTTTCCCAGAAATGGGACTCCGGCCCTGTTCTCCATCGGCTATAGAAGTATCTCCATTTCCTCCCAGCCATGTTGCTGTAGTCGTCCCAACCGGATAACCATCCACGGCATACTTAAACTTCTTCTTACCCCTAGGCTCAAAGCCAATGGACTTGAAACCGGAATTTTCATCCCATGCAACAGTGCCCAAAGAATCAGGCGTCCATCCAGAGGGGTTCCAACTACACAAAACATACCTTTGGTGTTCAGCCTCATAAGATTCCTCGCACATTCTTATAGCATCCAAATTGTGAAATGCCTCGGACCGCGCTGCCCTATATTTAAACCCTGTGTATTTAGAAAAAGCCACCATTGCCAGGATCCCCACAATAGCTATTACGACCATCAACTCCAACAAAGTAAATCCCCTTATTCCATTTTTCATGCTCTCCTCCCGGTGCGTCTTCTAAAATACTACAAAGGTTTAGACCCACAAGAGCCTAAAATGAAGAAAATAGTGACAAAAACTGTCAGTCCACACAAATTAAAGCAAAAAACCTATTTTCAGCTCTTCATTCCCAGCTTCTTCAGTCTATACCTCAGGGACCTGAATGATATACCCAGAATCTCTGCAGCCTTGGTCTGGACCCCCCCGGCTTCTTTAAGAGCTTTTATTATCATCTCTCTTTCAATACTTTCAAGTAGTTCATCTAGGGTTTCTCCCCGATCGCCCTTGAGCCCTGGAGGCAAGAGGTCCTCGTGAAGAACTTCCCTGCGAGTAAGCACCACGCACCGCTCCACCAGACTCTCCAACTCCCTCACGTTTCCAGGAAAAGAGTAACTCTTAATAGCGCTCAGAAACCCAGGGGTGAAACCCCCTATCTTCTTCTCGTACTTCTGGGAAAACTCCACTATGAACCTGTTGAGGAGGTAAGGAATATCTTCCCGCCTCTCACGGAGAGGGGGAATCCTTATTTCCAGGTTCTTCAGACGATAATAGAACTCCTCGGTGAGTTTTCCCCTCTCCACCAGGGAAGAGGGATCATCCTCCACGGAGAAAAGGAGCCTCACATCTACCTTCTTCACCTCTATACTCCCTGGAACCCTGTACATACCTTCTTCCAAGAGGGTGATAAACCTGGCTTGAACATGGGGAGGGAGGTTCTCAATCCTACCCACGTAAAATGTGCCCCCTTGGGCCAGGTCAACCAAACCTCCACCACCCCTCTCTTGGGATGCTCGACCAAAGAGCTCCTCCTCTATCTCCGAAGAGGCCACGCTCGAAACCTCTATCTTGACGTAAGGCTTCTCTCTCCTCGGGCTCTTCTCATGTAAGACCCTGGCCACCAAAGCCTTGCCGGCACCGGTCTCTCCTACAATAAGAATGGGGACACTGGCAGGAGCGAACCTATCTATTATGGCCGCCACCTCTTTTATAGCCCCACTCTTGCCCAAGGCGGCTAAATGGTCCTCCTCCACCCTCTCCTCGGCCTTCTGGAGATCTACCTGTTTTAACGCCATCTCCACCAAGGTGTTAAAGTCTGAGATCTTGAAAGGCTTTGTAATAAAATCGAAGGCCCCCAGCTTCATAGCCTCCACGGCCTTCTCCACAGTGCCATAGGCGGTGATCATGAGAACCACGCTATTGGGGTGACGTTCCTTGGCCTCCCTCAAGATCTGAATCCCATCCCCATCCGGCAGCTTGAGATCCAGGACAAAGAGATCAAAGGGTTCCTCTTCTATCTTCTTCAAAGCCTCGTACATGGAAGCAGCGGTATCGCAGTATATCCCCTGCCTCCGAAAATGGATCTTGATCACGTTTCTTATGCTCCTCTCATCATCAACCACGAGAACCCTGTAACCCCCACCCATGCCAAACCTCCATCACGCCTAACACCCTCAAGCCTCACCCCTCACGGGGCAATATTACGGTGACCACGGTACCTTCCCCAAGCCTGGAATCTAAATATATCCTACCCCCGTGCTCCTCCACTATCTTCTGGCATATGGACAGTCCCAGTCCAACCCCCTGGGGCTTGGTGGAAAAAAAGGGTCGAAAAACCTCGGTCAAGAGCTCTCCAGGAATTCCCTTCCCCTTATCTTCAATGACAACCACCACCTCCCCACCACCTTCCTTATCCGAAAGGGAAACCCTCACCCCAGCCCCCTTTGTGTCAGCTTCCACAGCATTCTCCAAGAGATTCTTAAAAACCCTTTAGAGGCGGACCTTATGACCCATAACCCTCAAAGGATTTTGGCAAGCTTCCAACTCCACCCTCCCCCTAAAAACCGGCCTATCGAGCAGGCCTCTGACGAGTTCCACCAGATCCACCGGTTCCTTCTTCCTGGTGCTCACGGTGGGAGAAGCAAATATGAGGAAATCTGTAACCAGGGCATCCAGCCGCTCCGTCTCTGCCGTAATGATATTTAACAGCTCGTCAAAGTCCCCATCTTTACAGCTCATCTCCTTAAGGATATCGGCTGCCCCTTTTATGGCCCCCAGGGGATTCCTCAAGTCATGGGCCAGATCGGCCGACATTCGCCCCAAAAGGGCCAGGAACCTGGATCTCCTCTGTTCTTCTTCCAACTTCTTGATCTTCGTCAGGTCGGTGAAAATCATGAGCTTGGACCCTTCAGCAAAGCGAGCAATGGTGTAGCCTATGGGCACCCTCTCGCCGGAGGCACTCAGCAGCTCCCCCTCCATCCTCTCCACCACTTCCCCCCCTACCTCCTTCAGGAAAGGAAAGAGCTCCGTCGCCCTCCTGCCTTCCACCTCCTCTCCCATGAGATCCTGGGCCCTGGGATTGACGGCTCTGATTACCCCTTCTCCATCCATAACCACCAAACCGGCAGGAATATAATCGGCCACCGTCTTGTAAAGATCCCTCCACCTCCTGGCCTCCTCTTTCTCCCTATCGGCAAGGACCACATCCCTCCTTAGGACAAGGGATGCCAAAACCACCGCAAAGAAGGCAAAGAGATGCAAAGCGATGAAGATCCCAGATTCCTTGTTGGCAATAGACATGCCCGTGAATATAGCGACCACAAGAGAACCCAGCACCGACAGCTGGGAGAAAGAAAGTCCCAATCCCCCCATGAAAAGGGGAAACAGATAGAATATGCTGAAGGGGATGCCCGTAAAGGGATAGAAGGTGTACAGATAAGATATAACCAGGGCGTCAGCCAAAAAATGGAGGAGAAGGTATCTATCCCTATCCTCCATCCTCAAAAGGAAGAAGACTCCCAACATATAGAGGACGAATATGAGATACAGGGCCAGAAGCTTGGCCGACCACTGGGGGTGATTGAAGACAAAGTACAGGAAAGAGAGGGCTATAGCTAAGACTACAAAGAGCCGAGCCCATAGATAGCTATACAGAGTTTCCTTAATACTTCTTCCAGGGTTCAGTTCATCGGGAACTATTGACATGGTTCTTCTCCAGGCTTATATAAAGGGTCGCCTAACGCGGGGTGGAGCAGTCCGGTAGCTCGTCGGGCTCATAACCCGAAGGTCCCAGGTTCAAATCCTGGCCCCGCTACCAAACTTTTTATCAAACCATTCGCCTTTATACAATGTTTTAGTAACACCACGACCACAGGGAGTGGAGGCTCCCATCGACCACCAACTTAAGTGGCTTTCTCACTATGAAGTGATTACACCCTTACCCTTGAGGATATCCTCTATTACCAAGGCGATCTCCAAAGACTCCAGCTCCTTATCCACCGAGACCAAAGGACACTTGTTATTCATGGCGCACTCTATGAATTCCACTATCTCTAACTTCAAGGGATTTCCCCTATGGACAAACACCTGCTCTATAAGGGAGCTCTGCCTGTATCGGAGTTCCTCCCTGGTTCTCCTGGCTTCGGAAGTGGCCTGTCTGTGGATATGGATATCCTGCTCGGTAAAATTGAGAAAAACGTAAAAGTCTTCCTGGGAAACGGCCATGGTACGGATCTTATTCTGGGTCACCCGGCTAGCGGTAAGGGTGGCGACACAGCCGCTTTCAAAAGTGAGGTGAACCGTGGCCACGTCCCCCCTGTTAGTATAGAATGAAAGGCCGGTAGCAAGGATGTCCCTCACCTCAGAGTTCACCAGCCTCAACACTATGTCTATGTCGTGGATCATAAGATCAAGCACCACCCCATCGTCCTGAACCCGCTCAACAAAGGGACCCAGCCTCCTTGTTTCAACCAAAAGGGGTTTGGTGACGATTTTCATCAGTTCCTGAACGGCAGCGTTGTACCTCTCCACATGGCCAACATGGAGGGACAACCCTTTATCCCGAGCCATGTAGAAGAGCTCCTGGGCCTCCGCTATGGAAGGAGCAATGGGCTTTTCCACCAATACATGGACTCCTGCCTCCAGGGCGTCCTTGGCCACCTGGAAATGCTCCCTGGTAGGCACAGCCACCGTCACCACATCCACTAGAGGCAAGAGCTCCCTGTAATCGGTGAAACCCAACACTTCGTACTGCTGGCTAACTGCCTTCACCTTCCCGGGATCTATATCGGCTACCCCCACCAACTCCACATAATGGATCTCCATATAGGCCCCCACGTGGTACTGGCCCATATGGCCCACGCCGATCACACCAGCTCTAACCCTATTCATTCTCACTTTTCTCCCTCATTGACCACCCACAGACACCCCTCTGGGAAGCCTTGATGAACTCAACAAAGTGGACCACCTCTCTATATGGTTCCACCTCCTCCAAGATCCGCTCTAAAGCCTGGGATACATTGAGGCCAGAGCGATAGAACAGCCTGAAGGCCCTGGAGAGAGCCTTCCTCACCTCGGGTGGCATCCCCCTCCTCCTCAATCCCACCACGTTAAGGCCATAAACCCTGCCCGGCCTTCCAGAGGCCATGGTATAAGGTGGGATGTCTTTATTAAAGGCTGAATTCCCTCCCACCATGGCCAAAGTTCCTACCCTCACAAACTGGTGAAAACCCACCTGCCCCCCTATAACGGCCAAGTCCTCTATGACAACGTGACCCGAAATCCCCACATAACTGGTGATGACCACGCCGTTACCTATCAGGCAATCGTGACCCACATGGGAATAGGCCATAACATAATTGTCGTCTCCCAGTACCGTGGATTCCCCCTCTTTGGAGGACCTATGGATGGAGACATACTCCCGTATAATATTCCTATCCCCTATCTTGAGAAAGGAGGGCTGTCCCTTATACCCCACATCCTGGGGAGCTCCCCCCAACACAGCATGGGGGCCTATCAGACACCCTCCCCCCACGGTAGTACCCTTTTCCACAATGGAATGGGCCTTTATGACAGTCCCTTCCCCTATCTCCACCCCCTCCTCCACGATGGAATAAGGACCTACCTCCACATCGCGGTGGAGGCGGGCCCGGGGATGGACTTGAGCCGTGTAGTGAACCTTCACCATCACTTGACGGCTCTATTGGCAGCCACCAACAAGGGATCCCAAACGGGGGAGAAGGGAGGAGCATAAGCCAGATCCTGACGGGAGAAGTCCTCCACCGTCAAACCTGCATACAAAGCTACAGCCACAGCGTCTATCCTCTTTACTGAGGTCCAGTGTCCCACGATCTGGCCTCCCAAGAGCTTGCCCGTTTCTGCATGGTAGACCAGCTTCACCGTGATCCTCTGGCCCCCCGGATAGTAGTGGGCCCTGTCCCTGGCCGTGATCCTTGCCACCTTGTACGGAATACCCCTCCGGACAGCGTCCTTCTCTGTGAGGCCCGTCATGGCCCCCCCCAACTCCATGGCCTTAAATATGACCGTGCCCAAGACGCCCTTGAAGACCGCGTCTCCGCCCACGGCATTGGTACCTGCCACCCTGCCCATCTTGTTGGCCGTGGTGCCCAAGGGGATGTAAACAGGCTCACCCGTGATAATGTGTCGGGCCTCGGCGCAATCCCCTGCCGTGTACACTACTCCCACATTGGTCTCCATCCTCTCGCTGGCCGCAATGGCCCCTGTTGGTCCCAACTGGATCCCCGCCTCCTTGGCCAAGTCTACATTGGGTCTCACACCTATAGAGAGGATCACCATGTCGGCGGGGATCTCTTCCCCCCCAGCCACCACCTTCTTCACCCTTCTGTCACCTAAGAAGCCTTCCACTCCATGGCCGGTGAGGATACGAACTCCCTTTTCCTGGAGATACTTGGCCACCAAATCAGCCATGTCTCTGTCCATGGGAGGAAGGATCTGGTCCAGCAGCTCCACTACGGTCACATCCACGCCCCACGGGGCCAAGGCCTCGCACATTTCCACACCTATAAAACCCCCACCAACCACCACGGCCCTTTTCACCTTCCCTGACTCAAGTTCCTTCCTGATAGCCTCGCCCTGGTTGGGTGTCCTAAGCACGTGGATACCCCCCAGGTCTTTTCCAGGAAAAGGAGGTACCAACGGCTTAGCCCCTGTAGCTATCACCAAAGCATCATAAGGATATCGGCGAGTTTCTCCTTCTTCTGAGTGAAAAACCTCCACCTCCCCTTTATCAATGTCCAACACCTTAACTTCGCTCTGGGTGTAGACCTCTATGCCCTGTTCCCGGAACTGGCGGGGCCAACGAACCACCAGATCCTCCTTCTTCTCGATCTCCCCCTCCACATAGTAGGGAAGACCACACCCCCCATAAGAGACGTAAGGCCCCTTCTCAAAGATAACCACTTCCCACTGGGGATTGGTCCTTTTGGCCTTGGCAGCGGCGCTGGTGCCCCCCGCCACTCCCCCAACAACCACCAATCTCTTAGCCATGGATCTCCTCCTCCACTGCCCTCACCAGATCTTCCGGCAAAAGGCCCAGCATTCTGTAAAGCTCATCGGGAGTACCTGATGGGGCATAACCCTTCACACCCATCTTCCGAATTCTGACAGAAAGGCCCATCTCCATAGCCAAATCCGCCAAAATGGACCCCAAACCAGAAAAGAGATTATGGTCTTCATAAACTATTATGGGTCCCCTGGCAGCCGCTTTCACTAACGCCTCCCTATCGGGATGAAGGGGAGTAGACATGTTTACCAGCTCCACGTCCAATCCCCTTTCAGAAAGGATTTCCCAGGCTTTCAAGGCCCGGTGAACCATCTGCCCGTAGGTAACGATGGTGGCCTTATCCCCCTTCCTCAACACATCAGCCTGGCCATACACAAAGCGGTAACCGTATCCGAAAAGGGGATCTCCTTTCTCATCAACGATGATGGGCTGCCCCGATCTCCCCATGCCTATGGCGTAGTTTCCGTATCTGGTGAATATATACCTCACTGCCCTGTCCATCTGGTTGGCATCGGCAGGCACCACCAGATGAAAACCATAAAGGTTCCTCAAAAGCCCAATGTAGTCTATGCACTGATGGGTTTTACCGTCCTGCCCCACATCCAGTCCCAAATGGGTGAGAACGAGCTTAAGGTTGCTCCCGTTTATGTCATTGAGCCTATGCTGGTTGTAAACCTCGTCTATACCAAAAACACCAAAATCGGCAAAGACGGCCACCACCCCTTGGGTAGAAAGGGCACCGGCCAAAGTGGCGGTATTGTGCTCCGCCACCCCTGACTCAAAAAAATAGCGGGGTAAATCCTGGGCAAACCAGCTCGTCCTCACAGAATCGACCAGATCACAGTCAAAGACGGCAATGGGGGTATGGCCCTCCACACCACAATTCCTCAGGCCCACATCCCTTAGAGCCTTACCGAAGGCCGCTCGGTTGTCCACCTTGTCACCAGGGCGATAGGTGAAAGGTTGACCAGGGTCTACCCTTGGAGAGTAACGGGGCATGGAAAAAGTCTCCCCTGGAGCGGAAAAGGCCTCTCTGATGGAGAGAAGTTTAGACTTGTCGTTTTCCACCTTCAACTCTTTGAAGGCCTGGGCCAGCTCTTCCTCCCCCAGGGCACGCCCGTGATATTCTTCATCCCCTTCCATGAAGGATACACCTCTACCCATAACGGTATGGGCTATGATGACCACAGGACCTTCCCTCTCCAGAGCTTCTCTCATAGCCTTGTAAAGGGCCTGATGATCGTGGCCGTCCACCTCCATCACATCCCATCCATCGGAGAGGTAGTTCTCCTTAATATCCACTGGCATCACCTCATGGACAGAACCACTTATCTGAAGCTCATTGTAATCCACAACCACTGTGATGTTGGAAAGACCAAACTTCCTGGCGAAACGCCGGGCCTCCGCCACCTGCCCCTTGGCCTGTTCGGCGTCACTCATGACCACATAAACGTGAAAGGGAACACCAGTAAGCCTAGAAGCCAGGGCAAAGCCACACCCCACAGAGAGGCCTTGACCCAGGTTACCCGTGGTCCACTCCACCCCAGGCAACACCCTCTCCACGTGGCCTTCAAAGGGGCTCCCAGCCTTTCTGAAAGTGGCCACTGCCTCCTCTCTGGAGAAGAATCCCAACCAAGCCAAAACGGAGTAGCCCCCAGGGGAAGTGTGCCCATGGCTCACCACTATTCTGTCCCTATCGGGCCTCTCAGGCTCAAGGGGATAGACCTTGGCACAGGTATAGAGCACCAGATAGATGTCCAAAGATGAAAAAGACCCCCCAGGATGGCCCGAGCCAGCCAAAGAGGTCATCTTCAAAATGTCCCCCTTACACTGGCGAGATAGCTCCCTCAATTTTTCCAGTTCTTCCTCTGTCAACGCCTCGGCGATAAAACCTCTAGACCCAGCGAATAGACCCTTCACCTCACCCCTAACAGCCATAACCCACTCCCTTTTACCCTACCGCTCCAGGGTTGATATACGGTTCATTTACTCAGAAGCACCCAACGAGCCCCCCAACCCCAAAATCCCTCAAAGAGCCATCAGCTCTTTGTAAATACATCTGTCCATCACCACGGGAATGCCTGCCTCCTCAGCAAGCCGGGTAGCCTGGGGATTGACCACACCCTCTTGCATCCATATGAGTTTTACTCCCTTCTTTATAGCATCCTCCACAATGGGAATCACTTGATCCTTCCGCCTAAAGACGTCCACTACTTCCACGTCCTCCTCTATTGCCAGAAGAGACGGGTACGTTGGATCACCATCCACCGAAGGATAATTGGGATTTACAGGGAATACCCGGTATCCCCTCTTCTTAAGAAACCTATAAATCCTAAGGCTGGGCCTACCCTCTCTGGGAGATGCACCCACAACGGCTATGGTTTTTGCTTTTCTGACAATCTCCATTAGGTGCTCAGGCACCATTAAAGAGACTCCTGATCACTCTGTTGAATGATCTTATCCAGCTCCTCCCTCAAAACATCGGGCAATCCTATAATGTCTACGTTCAGGAAACCCCTAACAATGGCAGCGGTGGCCTCGTCCTCGGTGAGCCCCCGGGCCATGAGATACTCCACCTTCTCCTGGGCGATCTTGCCCACAGCAGCCTCATGGGTCATTTCCAGATCAATGGACCTCCCCTCTAGCTCTGGAACGGCGTGTATGAGCCCCCCCTCCTTAAGGAGAAGCCCTCTGCACTCCAGATGAGCCCTAACATGGGGCTGCTCCCCTATGAGGTGTCCCCGGGCTATAATGGCGCCCCCCATGGAGACTGCCCTGGAGATGACCTCTGCCCTGGTGTCGGGTGCCTGGAGATAAACCCTCGAACCCACATCCATAAGGGCCCCAGGAACCGCCACCAAAACGCTATGGAACCGGGCTGTAGCCCCCGGACCCACCAGATAGGCCGTGGGATACATCTTTATCCTCTTACCAGGGTGCATGCAGATGTAGTCCGATATGAAGACCCCGCCCTCCTCCACTATGGCCCCCGTTCTGGGCAAGGTTTCCACCTCGTCTCCCCATGCATGGATCATGGTGAAATGGAGCTTCCCTCCCTTTTTGATATAGAACTCCGACACCCCTACATGGGTTCCCTTCCTCACACTGCTGGTACAGCCGGTGATGACGTGAAGCTCGGCCCCCTCCTCCACCACCACAATGTTGTGAACATGCTGCCGCATACCCTCCCGGGACATGTAAAGACAGCTCTGGACAGGGAACAAGGGCTTAACACCCTCACGAGCCCTGATAAAATAACCATTCTGGAACTCATCCAACTCCAGATCCTCTTTGAGGGCCCTCCACAGGTACCCCCGGGCCTCCGGGAACCGCTCCAGGGCCTCCCTGGTAGAAAGAAGATCCACTCCATCCTGACGCACGCCACAGGCCACCACCCTGTCGTTATCCTGGAGAAAAGTACCACACCGCTCCTTCTCTTCGGGATCCACCCCCACCCGTAAAAGGTCCCGTTGGGCAGGCAAAGTCTTCTCTACGTCAGACATTTGGCACACTCCTCGTAACCATACTTCTCCACAGTCCTCAGTATCTCTTTGGGATTACCAGAACAGACTATATAACCGTCCAAGAGCACATGGCCCAGATCGGCATTCACATACTGAAGGATGTGACCCGTGTGGGTGATAATGAGGGCCGATTTTTTTCTCTGGGCCATGAGCTCCTTCATGCTCTTCCCCTCTTCCGGCTCCAGATCCCTTCCCAGAAGGCGGTTTATGGCCCTTCCCAAAAGGGAGATACTCTCCAGATCCACTCCAGACTCGGGCTCATCCAGCAAAACCAGCTCCGGATTCTGGGCCATGAGCTGAACCAGCTCCGATCGCTTCATCTCGCCACCAGAGAAACCCAGATTCACATCCCTGTCCAGAAACTCTGTAAAGTTCAGCTCCCTAGCAATGGCCTCCACATCCACCTCCCCATCCCCAGCACACATCTCCACAAGCTGACGGGTCTTGATCCCTCTCACAATAGGGGGACGCTGAAAGGCCAATCCTATTCCCATCCTAGCCCGTTCATAGACGGGCAAGTCCGTTATATCCCTGCCCTTGTAATAGATCCTGCCCTGGGTAACCTTGTAACGGCCAAAACCCATGATGGTCATAATGAGGGTGGTCTTACCTGAACCATTAGGTCCCATAAGGGCGTGAACCTTTCCCTTGGGAAGATGGAGATTAATTCCATGGAGCACCTCTTTCCCCCCTACCTCCACCTTCAACCCTTCAACCTTCAGCATCTCTCCTCCCCACCTTTGGCATGGCCAGAATGTTACCCATCACCCTTACGCCAGTCAACGGCGAAGGGAAATCAAAAAAGGGGCACCCTAAGGGTGCCCCTTATCTACAAACCCAAGCCTTAAATGTCGAAGTAAAGGGCAAACTCGTAGGGATGGGGCCTCAACCTGATGGCGTCTACTTCGTTCTCCCTCTTGTAGCTAAGGTAGGTATCCAACAGATCATCGGTGAAGACATCCCCCTTCTTGAGGAAGTCGCAGTCCGCCTCCAGTTCATTTAGAGCCTCTTCCAGGGAAGCAGGGGTAGTGGGCACCTCAGCCAGCTCCTCGGGAGACAAAGCGTAGATATCCTTATCCAGGGGCTCCCCTGGATCTATCTTGTTCTGGACGCCGTCCAGACCCGCCATAAGCATGGCGGCAAAGGCCAGGTAGGGGCAAGCCGAAGGATCGGGGAACCGAATCTCGATCCTCTTGGTTTTTGGGCTGGGAGAATACATGGGCACCCGGATACCAGCACTTCTGTTCCTGGCGGAGTAGGCCAGATTCACAGGGGCCTCGAAGCCAGGCACCAGCCTCTTGTAAGAGTTGGTGGTAGGGTTGGTGAAGGCACATAAGGCCCTGGCATGCTTCAACACGCCTCCAATGAAATAGAGGGCCAACTCGGAAAGGCCAGCATACTCATGGCCAGCAAAAAGGGGCTTCCCATCCTTCCAGAGGGAAAGATGGGTATGCATGCCCGTTCCGTTGTCCTCGAAGAGGGGTTTGGGCATGAAGGTCACCGTCTTACCGTACTTTTTAGCAGTGCCCTTCAGGATGTACTTGTACTTCATGACCATATCGCCCATCTCCACCAGGGGGGCAAAGCGCATATCTATCTCACCCTGGCCTGCAGTGGCCACTTCGTGATGGTGAACCTCCACCCTCACCCCTGCCTCTCTCAAATTCAGAACCATTTCACTCCTGAGGTCCTGCATCTGATCATGGGGGGGCACGGGGAAGTATCCCCTCTTGGGAGGTATCTTGTAGCCTAAGTTGGGCATCTCTTCCCTGTCGGAATTCCACCAACCTTCAATGGAATCCACCTGATGATAGGAATAGTTGCTATCGTAGCCGTACTTCACATCGTCAAAGATGAAAAATTCCAACTCAGGCCCCAAAAAGGCAGTATCGGCCACCCCCAAGGACTGCATGTAGGCCTCTGCCTTCTTGGCCACATACCTTGGATCCCTGGTGTAGGGTTCCTTGGTGATGGGATCCACCACGTCGCACACCACCACCAGGGTAGGCTCTTTGAAGAAGGGATCCACAAAGGCACCCTGGGGATCGGGGAAGATAATCATGTCGGAAAGATTGATGGTCTGCCATCCCCGGATAGAGGAACCATCGAAACCGATACCCTCTTCAAAAATCTCCTCGTCGAACTCATCGGCGGGAAGGGTAAAATGCTGCCAGATGCCAAAGAGATCGCAAAACCTTACGTCTATGAACTTCACCTCTCCACTCTTTACCAACTTCAAAAATTGTACCTTCTCCATATCTCCAACCTCCCTCTATTATTTATCCTTCCTATGAGCTAACAGTAACCTCCCCCTTGGCAAAGACCAGAATCTGAACAATTTTGGTGCAGTTCTCTTATCAGTAAAGCCAGCACCTAACCCTCCCACTGGCCACCGCAGTCACAGGGGGAAGCTCCATAGAACACCTCTCCCGGGCCTCCGAGCAGTAGGCGAAGAAGGGGCAACCCTCTCCCTCCCCCTCCTCCCTCACTCGGGGAAGCTCAAAGGTCCTGGAAGCCCTGTCCCAGTGGGGCAGTACCTCCAGAAGGGCCTTGGTATAAGGATGAAGGGGCTTAGCATAGAGACGTTCCACATCCGCCTCCTCCAAAAGAACCCCGTCTTTTATAACCCCCACCCTATGGGCTATCTCTGCCACCACACCCAGGTCGTGGGTGATGAAAAAGATGGCGGTCCCCTTCTCCCTCTGAAGCCTTTTGAGAAGGGAAATGATCTGGGCTTGGACGGTGACATCCAATGCAGTGGTGGGCTCATCAGCAATGAGCATTTGGGGACTGGAGGCCATGGCCATGGCTATAAGGACCCTCTGGCGCATTCCCCCGCTCATTTGGTGGGGATAATCTTCCACCCTCACTTCAGGATTTGGAATACCCATCTCCTCCAAAAGCCTTACCGCTTTCCTGAGGGCCCCCTTCCCGTCCATTCCTTCGTGAAGCATAAACACCTCGGCCACCTGACGTCCCACCTTCATGGTTGGGTTAAGCGCCGTCATAGGCTCCTGGAAGATCATGGAGATCCTCTTCCCCCTCACCTTACACCATTCCCTAGGCGAAAGGGAAAAAAGATCCTCCCCTTGGAAAAGGATAGACCCTTCCACCCGAGCGTAAGGGGGGAGAAGCCCCATAAAAGCGTAACCAGTGACACTCTTTCCGGAGCCCGATTCCCCCACAAAGGCAAAGACCTCGCCCTTCTTAAGGACAAGGTCCAGCCCCCGCAAGGCCCATCTGTCTCCTTTTAACAGGGGGAAAGAGATCCAGAGACCCTGGACCTCCGCCAGTATCCCCGAGTTATCTCTTCTTGCCAACCAGCTTCTCGCCCAGCTTGCTCCAAGACTTTAACAGGCTGTGAAGGGCTCCCTTCTCTTCTGGGACCAATCCGACTTGGGGCTTAACCACCTTCTTCCGAGGTTGAGTAGAAACCTCCTCCTTGGGAGCCTTTTTCATCACTGTCTCCTTCTTCCCGGCAGCCTCGACCTTGGCTGGTTTACCTTCGGGACCAGGGACAGCTGCAGGGGAAGGAAGAACCAACTTCGGAGCCCCTTTCATCTTGTCGGTCACAAATTGCAACTGGGCCACCAGGCCGGGAATAGGGCTGGGCCCCTTGGCCACTTCCTTCTTCAAGGCCCCTAGCAAGGCCTCAAGCTCACCCAAGTCCTGGGTAGAATAATAGGCCTTCAGGGAATTCACCTGATCTTCCATAGCAGAAAGGACCCGGGCGGCAGCCTCGTAATTTTTCTCTCCCATAGTGAGCACATAGATCCTGTGGGCCCCCATCTGAATTTGAGACAAACGCGCCTGGGCCTGAACGTCAGACAGGGTCTTCTCCAAAACCTTAGTCTTCTGCTCCAGTACCTTTTCCTGCTTCTCCAAGACCCTGACTACCCGCTGGACACCCACATTCCAGAAACTAAGAACGAGAGCCACAATGGCAAAGATCAAAGCAAGATAGACTAGTCCCCTTCCGC
>JAJSAC010000001.1 GCA_024274915.1 Thermodesulfobacteriota bacterium | reverse complement strand
TGTCAAGATATAGATTTAAATCCATGACACTAGATGTTGGTGACCTCAGACCTGTGGAAAACTATATATGCCCATGGATAGGGGAAATATGTCGGGGAAAAGAGAAAAAGGCTTCAAAGATGAGTATGAGCTATCATCTCTGCGGTCGGAACGCCCCGCCCTGACCCATAAGAGTGAAACTGGGGGAAGTCCTGCTTTAGAGAGGTGGCTTGGCCTTTTTCCCATTATCCTGGAGGTGGGGTTGACAAGGCTCAGGGGCCTGTGGCATAGAGGCCAAGCCCATTTGGAAAGGGAGGTGATGGTAGTGCCTAATACGAAGTCGGCCAAAAAAAGGGTTCGCCAAGCGGAAAAGAGGCGCACAAGGAACAAATCCATTCGTTCTTACACCAAAACCATGGTGAAAAGAGTGATCGCGGGGGTGGATGAAGGGATCCCCCGGGAAGAGTTGGATGCCAGGATCAAGACTGCTGTGAAGGCTATAGACAAGGCGGTGAGCAAGGGGGTTTACCATAAGAATGAGGGTGCCAGGCGGAAGTCCAGGCTCATGGCCTATGTAAACAGACACTACAAGTCCAAAGAGGAAGCGGCCTAGGTAGGATGTCCCAGCAGTGTGGCAATAAGGAGAAGAACCTTCAGAGATGTAATTGTACCTGGGAGCCTTGCGGTAAAAAAGGTTACTGTTGCGACTGTATTCAGTATCATCTGGCCAGAAGAGAGGTGCCTGCCTGTTTTTTCCCCCCTGAAGTGGAGAAGACATACGACCGGTCTTTCAAGAAGTTCATCGAAGTTTGGGGTGACGGCTCCCGCTAGGGGGCCTTATAGCCTTCTTTTCAGCTCTTCTATGAGGGGAATGGGTGTAGGGTCTACCCCCCTCAAGAGGGCCAAGTAGTATGAGACCCAGTCTCCCATGTAGACCAAGGAGAGAAGGCGAGCCAGGAGGTGTTCTCCCCTGCTTTTCACTTCTTCTACTCCCCTGCATCTGTGCCTTACCAGTTCCAGGGTGGCGGATATGGTCCTGCTCTGAAGGGGAATTTCTTCCCTGTCCCGGAGAAGTACCAAGTGGAAGGGGCTCATGTCTCCTTCCCATCCCACAATTTCGTTGTGACCCAGCTCAGGGAAGGTATTGGTGAAGGCCGGTACTTTGCTGTTCTCGTTGAGCTGCCCTTTCCACCTGGTGGCTACAGCTTCCAATGAAGGCCCACCGGCGTAGATGAGAGGAATGGATCCTTTCAACTTTTCTGCTATCTCAAGGGCCTCACCTCCTCCCCGGGAGGGACGGTACTCCTGAGCCATGTCCGAAAGGAGGGTTTGGGCTTCTTCCAGGAGATTCTCCCCGGGCAGTAGTTCCAGGGCTTGGGCTAGGGCCACGAGGATGGAGAGGGTGCTGCCCAAAGTGGTTCTGGGGGGTGCGGTACCCTGAAGCTTCGCTACCGGTATCTTGGCTTCCACGGCCGCTTTTTCCAGATCTCCTCCCCGGGTGACAGCAACCAGAGGGGTCTCTCTTTCTCTGGCTTCCTGGAACATGGCTAGGGTCTCTCGGGTCCTTCCCGAGCAGCTCACGGCCACCACCAGGGTATGGGAATCCACCCAGCGGGGCAGTTGATATCCCCTAATGACATGGACGGGGCAGAGGGATTGGCGAGCCATGTAGGTTCTGAAGATGTCCCCCCCTATAGCCGACCCTCCTACTCCCACCACCACTATTTGTCGGGGTCTGGGTAGCTCCTTTACGTCCGAGCGAATAGGGGGAAGGCGAATTTGCTGGGGGAAGGAGAGAAGTACCCCTTGCATCCCCTCCCGGTCTATTTCCTCCGCCAGTTTTGCGATTCTACTCATTCTCCCAATTCCCGGTGGAGGACTTTCACCCTATAACCCTTTTCCCTCAAGAAGTGGCCTACCCATTGGGCTATCACCACCGACCTGTGGACTCCTCCTGTACAGCCTATGCCCATAGACAAGAAGGGTTTTCCTTCCCGTTGGTATTGGGGGAGGAGATAGGAGAGGAATCTGGAGAGGTGGTCCAGGAAGGTTTGGGTCTCCTCTTTGCTCATGATATAGTCTTTTATTTGGGGGTTCAGGCCTGTTTTGTCCCTGAGTCCGTTTACAAAGTGGGGGTTGGGGAGGAACCTGACGTCCAGCAGGAGGTCGAGATTAGGAGGGGCCCCGTGTTTGAAGCCGAAGGAGTGAATGTAAACGAGCATCTCTTCTTTCTCACTTCCAAAGAGGTCCTTCACCTGGGCTTTGAGGGTGTGGGGTGTGGCCTCCGATGTGTCAATTACGTATCGTGCCATGGTTTTGATGGGTTCCATGATCTCTTTTTCTCGGGCTATGCTTCCTTCCAGGGATTCATTTTGGAGGGGATGGGGACGTCGGGTTTCCTTGAATCTTTTGATGAGGACTTCCTCCTGGGCGTGGAGGAAGAGGATTTCGGTCTCTATCCCTTGTCTTCTCAGTTCTTCCATGATGTGGGGAAGCTCTTTGAGGCTGTCCCCTTCCCGGATATCTATACCCAGGGCTACCTTCGCCATGGGCTGTGCAGAGTTGAGGCATAGTTGGGCGAAAGTCTTCATGAGGGTGAGGGGGAGGTTGTCTACACAGTAGAAGCCTATATCCTCCAGGGCTTTTATTGCGGTGCTCTTGCCCGCCCCAGATAGCCCTGTGACGATGAGAAACTGGGATTTCTCGGTGGTGTCACTCTTCCTTTTCATCCTCTTCCCGCAGAATTTGATAGATCTCTTGGGGGCTTTGGGCCTTTAGGAGCTTCTCCTTGACTTCAGCCTCCTTTAGAAGGGCCACTATTCTGGCCAGGGCCCTTAGGTGTATCTCTGTGGACTCTTCGGGTGCCAGGACCAGGAAAAGGAGATAAACGGGGGCGTTATCCAGGGATCCGAAGCCCACACCCTTTTTGAAGCGTACTACTGCTATCAGTAGGGAATCTAGGTCTTTCACCCTAGCATGGGGGATGGCTATCCCATCTCCCACTGCGGTGGTGCCCAGGGTTTCCCTTTTCATGAGGGAGGTGAAATAGGGCTCTCGGGAGGGTAGTTTCCCCTTGGCTACCAAGGTGTCCACCAAGTTACTGAGGATCTCTTCCTTGGTGTTGCCCGGTATGTCTTCCAGGATATCTTCTTCTGTAAAATAGTCCGTGATTCTCATGGGTCGGGCTTCACAGCTCGGGCTCTATAAGACCGTAGCGTCCGTCTCTTCTGCGGTAAAGGACGTTTACCTGGTTGGTGTCGGCATTCATGAAGACCATGAATTGGTCTTGAGAGAGGTCCATCTGGAGGATGGCTTCTTCCAGGGACATGGGTTTCATAGCGAAGCGTTTCACCTCCACTACCCTTGAATCTTCGCCCCCTTCCTCGGGGGATGGGGTGAGCTCTTCCACAAAAGGCTCCCTTGGTCTCTGCTGGAGCTTCTCTTTTTTCCTTCTAACCTGTTCTTCCAACTTGTCCATGACCACATCTATGGATGCGTATATGTCGTGGGACTCTTCGGAACCGTAAAAGCTTCCTGATTTGGAGGAGATGTTCACCTCGGCTATCTGGCGGAATTTCTCGACATTGAGGACCACCTGGATATCGATGGGCTCCTCCAAATATTTCTCCAGGCGTTTGATCTTCCTCTGGACGTAGTTTTTCATGGCCTCAGTGAGGTCGATGTTTCTGCCCGTTATCCTGACCTGCATCTCTTCCTCCTTTTTTTCTTATCCTTTTCTGCTTTATCCATATCCTATGGGGGAATTGCAAGGACTCACAGGGTGAAACCCTCCCCTAGGTATATTCTCCTGGCCCTTGGACTGGAGGCTATCACTTCCGGAGGTCCCTCTTCCAGGATCTCTCCCTCTCCAATGATGTAGGTTCTGTCCGTAATGTGGAGGGTCTCTCTCACGTTATGATCGGTGATGACCACACCTATGCCTCTGTTTTTCATGGCCTTTATAACTTCTTGGAGCTCCTCCACAACTATGGGGTCTATGCCGGCAAAGGGCTCGTCCAAGAGGATGAAGGAAGGGGAAAGGGCCAGGGCCCGGGCAATTTCTACTCTTCTCCTCTCTCCTCCTGAGAGGGTGTAAGCCACACTGTTTCTCACCCTTTCAAGCCCCATGTCCGCTAGAAGCCGGTCGGTGCGACCCTTCCTCTCTGCGGGGGGAACCTCTAGGAGTTCCAGCACGGCCATAATGTTTTCCCACACCTTGAGCCTCCTGAATACCGAGGGTTCCTGGGGGAGGTATCCCAGGCCTTTGCGGGCCCTCTTGTACATGGGTAAGTGGGTGATGTCCTCCCCATTCAGATGGATGGTGCCGGCGTCGGGAGAGATGAGTCCTGTAATCATATAAAAGACAGTGGTTTTTCCCGCTCCGTTGGGTCCCAGAAGGCCTACCACTTCTCCTTGGGAGACCTCCAGGGAGACCCCCTTCACCACTTTTCTACCTTTGAAACTCTTTTCCAATCCCCTGGCTTCCAGTTTCACCCTTTCTCTCCTCTTTGGGGTATATGATGGCATTCACCCTGTCCTTACCCCCTATGACCACGCTTCGGTCTTCCTTGGGGTAGTAAAGCATTTTCTCTCCCACCACCAGGTTCTCTCCCTCCCAGGCCTTGGGATGACCACGGAATTCTATCACCCCTTCTTTCATCCGGTATTCTGCCTCTTGGGACATGATCACCCTCTTGCCCTGCTCCACCTTCACGTTACCCTGGGCAAGGATCCTTTTGATCTTGTTGTCCTTGGTGAGGAATATCTTCACCCGGTCGGCGTAAAGGACAAGGTGATCTCTTACAGCCTTTACTGCACCTTTGAAGAGGACCCAACCGACCTTGGCGTTTGCCTCCATCTCCTTGGCTGTGATCACAATAGGGGTTTTGGAGGACTTTTTGGGGGCATCCTTCTGTTGGGCCATGGCTCCTCCCCAGTGAGAGAGGAGAATTACAAGCACAAAGACCGCCATCTTTCTCATTGGAGCACCACCTTTTTCAGTTTTTTCACTTTCACCCACCCCAGGGAGGGTTTGGCCACAAATCCCGTTCCTTCCACCGTGCATCGCCCGGTGATCTTGAAGGGTAAAGGACTTTCCAGGACGTTCTCGTCCAGTCTCCAGAGGATCTCTTCCACCCTGAGGGTTTCGCTTCCATAACGGACGGTTACATCACCCCAGATCCTTCCCTTTTGCTTCTTTCTGTTCAATTCCCCTTCTTTAGCAGATATGATTACAGGTTTATCTTTTTGGAACATATACTCGATTTTCACCTACCATAGGTGGATGGTTTTTCCCAACATTTGGGCCCGATTGGCGTCCAGCTTCCATAGCACTTTTCCTTCTTTTGTGCTGGTGAGGTGGATGTTTTCCATGTAGCCCTTCTCGTGGCTTGCCTTGCCCTGGGCCTTCTGTCCCTCTTCTTTATAGAAATGGAGGCCCCTCCTCAGGGTCCATCCGAAGAGGATGAGGACCAGGAGAGCCAGGGATGGCACCAAAATTTTGAAGGATGGTCGCTTCACTGCCAATACCGCTGGATGACTTTTTCCCACTTGCCCTGGGCCTTGAGCAGGAGTTCAACAAACTCCCTTACGGCTCCCTTTCCTCCCGGGGCTTCCGTCACCAGGTGGGCTACTTCTTTCACCTGGAGATGGGCGTCGGCTACGGCCACTGCCACCCCTACCCGTGTCATGATGGGGATGTCTACCAAGTCATCCCCGATGTAAGCGATCTCACGGTCTTGGGTGTGGGTGGTGGCTTTGAGTTTCAGGTAGGTTTCCAGTTTGTTTTTGCTATCCTGGAAGACCAGGGGTATTTCCAGCTCTTTGGCCCTTTTTTCAACAGCCTCTGATTGTCGGCCGGTGATGAGGGCCGTTTTTATGCCGGCTCGGTGGAGTAGGACAATGCCGTGTCCGTCCCTCACGTTGAAGCATTTGAACTCCTGGCCGTTACTGCCTAGGATGATACGTCCGTCGGTGAGTACGCCGTCTACATCCATGACCACCAGGGTGACCTTTTTAAGCCTATCTTCCATCTTTCTCTCCAGGGTAACTCCTTTTATCAGGCTTGTCTTCTGGTTACCACAGGGTATATTCCCAATCAATCCATGGTGAAGCTGGATTTGACATACGGCATGTCGTCTGAGGCCCGGGAAATAGTGGAGACCCTCCTGGCCCGGGGAGGGGGTAGGCTCTATCTGGTGGGGGGCTTCTTAAGGGATCTCCTTTTGGGAAGGGCATCTTATGACATGGACTTCCTTTATCTGGGAGACCCTTTGGAAATCTTGGGGGATATGGATAGGCCCTTTTTCCCTTTGGATGTCCCCAGGGGTATTTATCGCATGATGTGGGGAAGGTATCAGGTGGATGTGGCGGCTCCCAGGGCCCTCTCTCTGGAAGAGGACCTTCGGGAGAGGGACTTTACGGTGAACGCCATGGCCTACTCCCTCACCAGGAAAGAGCTTCTGGATCCTTGGGGTGGTGTGGAGGACTTGGAGGCTCGTCGCCTCAGGGCTGTCACCCCCTGGGCCTTTCGGGAGGATCCATTGAGGGTCCTCCGGGCCTTTCGTATATCCTCGCACCTCTCCTTCACCGCCACTCAGGACACTTTGGAACTGGCTGCCAGGGCTGCTCCCCTCCTTTCTCAGGTGGCCAAGGAGAGAATCAAGGAGGAGTTCTCTTTGATCTTGGCCCATCCCCGTTCGGCGGAGGTTTTCAAGTCCATGGCTCGGGAAGGGATTCTCGGGGTAATCTACCCCGAGGTGGAGGAGGGGAGGGGGATCCTCCAGGGCAAATGGTTGGGAACGGATCTTAAGGGGCACCTTCTGGGTACCCTATACAGCCTGGAGAGGATCATCCCTTTTCTCCAGGACTTCTTTCCCTCTTACCACTCCTCCCTTAGGACCGTATTGGCGGAGGAGGTGGAGGGGGGATACTCTAGACTCAAGGTCTTAAAACTGGCAGCCCTTCTGCACGATATAGGAAAGCCCTCCACAATGGCAAAGAGGGGGGAAGACCTCACCTTCTGGGGACACGACAGGAAAGGGGGAGAGCGGGTGAGATCTTTGGGGGGGAGACTGGGATTGGGTGTTAGGGCTTCTGCCCTTCTAGCTTCCCTGGTCTCCCACCATATGTGGCTGCATCTCTTGGCCCGTCAGGGAGAGGTGACCAGCAGGGCCAGGGGCCGCTTCTTCAGAAGATTGGGAAAGGAAGGGGTGGTGGTGATTCTTCTCTCCCTGGCGGATGCCCTGGCCAGTAGTGGCGAGTGGGGGTTTTATCTCCTCCTTCCCCTGGCCCGGGAGATGTTGGAGTTCTATTACTCCCGTTTCTTGGTGGACGAAAGGCTCAGGAGGCCCCTTCTAAGCGGTTATGAGGTGATGGAGCTTTTATCTCTGGAGCCCGGTCCCGAGGTGGGAGAACTCCTTCGGGCCCTGGTTGAGGCCCAGAGCGAGGGGAAGGTGACTTCCAAGGAAGAGGCCAGGAAATTCTTGGAGGAACTCAGGCAGAGGTGTGGGTAGAGCAGAGGAGATTAGGCTGGGGTGAAAGCGTAAATGCCCGTTTCTCTATCTTTGCCTCTACCTATACCTGTACCTGTCTCTGTTGCCCTTGCATCCCCACGGTTTCCAGTTTAGTTATAGAAAAGGAGGTGGCGTATGGAGTTTCCCGAGGACCTGCTTTACACCAGAGAGCACTCATGGGCCAGACAGGAGGAGGACGGGCGAGTGGTGATCGGAGTGACGGAGTTTGTCCAAGAGGAGCTGGGAGAGATCTCCTACGTGGAGCTGCCTCGGGAAGGAGAGAAGGTATCCCAGATGGAGGTTATTGGTTCTGTAGAGTCCCTGAGGGGGGTGACGGAGATCTATTCCCCCATATCGGGTACTGTGATGGAGGTGAACGAGCTTCTGCTGGACGATCCTACCATTATCAACGACGATCCCTACGGAGAGGGCTGGATTGCTGTGGTGGAACTGGAAGACCCTTCGGAGTTGAATAGGCTCATGGATGCATGGGATTATCGCGCCCTGGTTGAGAGGGAATTGGAAGGGTCTGCCTTGGAGGATGACGAGGGAGAATAGCCCTACGTTCTATTGTTCCCTCACCTAACTTACCTGAGGAAAACCTGGGGAAAAACCTGTGGATTAAGGTTCCATCTCTAGGGGTTTTGGGGTGACTTGTCACTTTGCCTGAAAATTAGGCCCCCCTTTAATAGAAGGCTAGCCTAGAGTAACGCTTGGTTTTTCAAGGAGTTCTGATATGAACCTCCCGGTAATAGAGTGGGGAGCCTGGGCTACCTCTTCGGGAGGGCCCTGGGCCACCAGGTAGCCTCCCTCGTCTCCACCTTCTGGCCCCAGGTCTATTATCCAGTCGGCGTTTTTCATGATATCGGGATGGTGTTCTATGATTACTACGGTGTTTCCCATGTCCACCAGGCGGTGAAGGATTTCCAGAAGCCGACGCACGTCTTCCAGATGGAGACCTGTGGTGGGTTCATCCAGGATGTATAGGGTGTGGCCCTGGGGTCTACGGGAGAGTTCCCTGCTCAGTTTCACCCTTTGGGCTTCTCCTCCTGAGAGGGTGGTAGCGGGTTGCCCCAACTTGATATAGCCCAGGCCAACTTGGTTGAGGACCTCCAGTTTTCTCCTGATGGATGGGATAGCCTGGAAGAACTCCAGGGCTTCTTCTACGGTCATGTCGAGGACATGGTTGATATTTTTCCCCTTGTATCTTATGTCCAGTGTCTCCTGGTTGTAGCGCTTCCCTTGGCACACCTGGCAGGTGACGTACAAATCTGGCAGGAAGTGCATTTCCACCAGAATGGCGCCTTCTCCCCGGCAGTGCTCACAACGCCCCCCTTTAACATTGAAGCTGAATCTTCCCGGGGTGTAGCCCCGGGCTCTACTTTCAGGAAGGCTGGCGAAGAGTTCCCGGATGGGGGTGAAGAGGCCTGTATAGGTGGCGGGGTTGGATCGGGGGGTTCGGCCTATGGGGGATTGGTCTACCATGACCACCTTGTCTATGGCCTGGCTCCCCTCCAACCCTTTGAAGGGTCCGCAGGCCATGCGGGTTTTGTAGATGCGGTTCCTTAAAGCGGGATAGAGGGTTTCTACCACGAGGCTGGATTTCCCCGACCCCGAGACTCCGGTGACGCAGATCAGACAACCTAGGGGAAAGGAGGCGTCGATCTCCTTGAGGTTATGGAGGGAGGCCCCCCTGATTGTAAGCCACCCTTGGGCCCTTCTCCTTTGGCCGGGTAAGGGTATCCGTTTCTCACCCCGGAGATACTGGCCTGTTATGGAACGGGGAGATCTCTCCAGCTCGTGGGGAGGTCCCGCTACCACCACCTCTCCCCCTTGTCTCCCTGCTCCGGGACCTAAATCCACTACGAAGTCGGCAGCCCTGATAGTGGCCTCGTCGTGTTCCACAACGATGACCGTGTTGCCCAGGTCTCTTAAGCGTTTTAGGTTCTCCAGGAGTCTCTGTTGGTCCCTGGGATGGAGACCCACACTGGGTTCGTCCAAGACGTAGGTGACGCCCACCAACCCGGACCCTATTTGGGTGGCCAGGCGAATTCTCTGGCTTTCGCCCCCCGATAGGGTGGCCGATGCTCTATCCAAGGTGAGGTAACCCAGCCCCACCTGTTCCAGAAACTCCAGCCTGGATCGGATCTCCCGGATGATCCTGGAGGCAATGGTCTCCTTCTCCCCTGTGAAGGAGAGCTGGTAGAAGAACTCCAGGGTCCTCTTTACCGACATGGCTGCCACCTGGGCTATGTTGAGTCCTTGGATCTTTACACTGAGGCTTTCGGCCTTGAGTCTGGTGCCTCCACATTGGGGACAGGGTTTTTCCCTCATGTACTGTTCCATCTCTGCCTTAACCCGCTCCGAGTCGGTTTCCCGATAACGCCTTTCCAGGTGAGGGATCACCCCTTCAAAGGGTGCCACAAAACCTCGCTCCCTACCCCTCCAGCGATAACGGAAGGGCATCCTCTCCTTGGTGCCATAGAGGATGGTTTCTTGGTCTTCGCAGTCCAGCTCACAGAAGGGTATGTGGAGGGGGATGTTCCGCTGGCGGGCTAGTTCCATGAGAAGCTGGGTGTGGTAGTCTGAGTCTCTCCAGGGGACAATGGCCCCTTCGGCTAGGGAAAGGGAGGGTTCCACAACCCTTTCAGGGTCCACCTCTTTGTGGAAACCCAAGCCGTCGCATCGGGGGCAGGCCCCGTAAGGGGAGTTGAAGGAGAAGATGCGTGGGGAGAGTTCTGGCAGGCTCACACCGCAGGTGGGGCAACTCAGGGTCTCGCTGAAAAGCACTTCTTGGGCGTCCTCTCTCCAAACCACCACCAGGCCCTGGGAACGGTTGAGGGCCAGTTCCATGGAATCTGCCAGCCGGCTCCTGTCCTTGTCCCTCACCACCAGGCGGTCCACCACCAGCTCGATGGTGTGTTTCTTGTTCTTGTCCAGGGAGAGGGTTTCATCCAGTCGCCGTACCTCTCCGTCTATCCTTACTCTTACGAACCCCTCTCTCTTCAGGGAGGTGAGAAGGTCCCGGTATTCTCCCTTTCTTCCCCTCACCAGGGGTGCCAGGATTTGGATTTTTATGCCCTGAGGCCAGGAGAGTACAGTTTCCACCATTTCCTGGAGGGACATGGAGGTGATGGGTTTTCCACACTGGGGGCAGTAGGGAGTGCCCAGGCGTGCAAAGAGAAGCCTCAGATAATCGTAGATTTCCGTCACCGTTCCCACGGTGGATCTGGGGTTTTTGCTAACCCGTTTCTGCTCGATGGCCACGGCAGGGGAGAGGCCTTCAATGGAGTCCACGTCGGGTTTTTCCATGAGTTCCAGGAACTGGCGGGCATAGGCGGATAGGGACTCCACGTATCGGCGTTGCCCTTCGGCATAGATGGTATCTAGGGCCAGGCTGGACTTGCCCGAGCCCGAAAGTCCCGTGATGACCACCAGGGCGTTGCGGGGTATTCGGAGGTCTATGTTTTTAAGGTTATGCTGCCTGGCTCCCTTTATGACTATCCACGGATTCATCCTCTACCTTTGCCTTTCCCTCCCTATATTCCCCGGTTCTGGCCTTTGCTACCCCTTTCCCAGTTCCTCTGAGCGACGGGCAGCGGCTTCCACGGCGTCCATAATGATACCTCTGAAGCTTGCTCGTTCCATGGTGTGGAGGGCGGCTATAGTGGTGCCTCCCGGGGAGGTGACCATTTCTATCATGCGGGCGGGGTGTTCCTGTAGCTCTTCTATGAGTTTGAGGCTACCCGTCATGGTTTTTATGGCCAGGATATAGGCCAAGTCCCGGGGTAGCCCTACCCCTACTCCCGCATCAGATAGGGCCTGGAGGAAGAGGAAGACATAGGCGGGGCCACTTCCTGAGAGGGCTGTTACGGCGTCCATCAGTTTTTCAGGTACCTCTATCACTGTGCCTAGGGGGGCCAGGAGGGTCGCCACTGTTTCCCTGTCGGCCTGGGTGGTGTTGGGTCCTGGGGAGTAAGCCAACACTCCTTCCCCAACGAGGGCAGGGGTGTTGGGCATTACCCTCACTATTCGTGTGTCCGGTGCCACCTGGGCTTGGATGATGCTGCTAGGTACGCCTGCCGCAATGGAGATTAGGAGCTTACCCGATGTCTTATTCCCAATTTGGGCTAGGAGTTCTCCCACTTGCTGGGGTTTCACGGCCATTAGGATGACCTGGGACTCGGCTATGCAATCTTCCAGGGTGGGGGCCAGGGGAAGACGGTATTTTTCTTCGATTTCTGTTTTTCTCTCTGGAGAAATTTCATAGCCGGTGAGGGAGATTTTGCCCTCCTTCATCGAGTGTAGAAGCCCCTTCAGGATGGCTTCGCCCATTTTCCCGATGCCTATGAGACTACAACGCATGTCTGTCACCTCCGTATACCTTTTATTCTCAGATTGTTAGGCCTATGCCTTGTCAACTGGGACATTGTAAACTATGTTATCGGAATATTAGAATATCTGGAAAAAATCTTTTCAACCCCTCTTCTACATGCTAGAAAATTGGCCCTTGACACCTTTATAACTTTGTTGCTACTTTTTTAAAGAAAAGGTGGGAGGAAGGTAGAAAGGCCAAATAGAAGGAGGGAGGAGTTATGACCAAGGCAGAATTGGTGGCCATCATGGCCAAGGAGGCGGGAATTACGAAGTCGGCGGCGGAGAAGGCATTGGGGGCTTTCATCAACGGTGTGAAGGGAGCTCTTGCCCGTGGAGACAAGGTGACCCTGGTAGGTTTTGGCACCTTCTTGGTGGCGGAGAGGGCTGAGAGGAGGGGACGTAATCCCCAGACCAAGGCCGAAATCGTCATCCCCGCCAGCAAAGTGCCCAAGTTCAAACCAGGGAAGGCTCTCAAGGACCTAGTCAACAAGTAGTCCTCTTTATTCCTTCCATAGTTGGGACTCCGGAACGGGGTCCCAACTTTTTTATGCATTTTTCCCGCAGCAGTGTTTGTATTTTCTTCCACTACCGCAGGGACAGGGTTCGTTCCTGCCGATTTTTCTTCCTTCCCTTCTGTAAGGTTGTAGTGTATCCGCCTCTCCTCCTGCACTGGCGGCTGCCGCCATTTCACCCCGATGCTCTTTGTACATCCGGCGCCTCTCCCTACGGGTGAGGGGGCGGGACGCGGTGGAACTCTCTTCTCTCACCTGGAGGCGGAACAGGGTCTCTACCACCTGGGTCTTGAGGCGTTCTATCATATCCATGAAGAGTTCGTAGGATTCTTTTTTGTATTCGTTGAGAGGGTCTCTCTGGCCATATCCCCTGAGACCTATGCCTTCCCTCAGGTGATCCATGGCCAGGAGGTGGTCTTTCCACAGATTGTCAAGGATGTAGAGGGTGACCATACGCTCCAGGTTCCGAAGTTGCTCGCCACCCACTTCTTCCTCTTTCTGCCCGTAGGCTTCTCTCACCTTTTTCGCCAGGAGTTCCATGAGCTCTTCCCGGGAGAGGCCCTGGATCTCTTCCATCTCCACGGCTATGCCAAAGCGGCGTTCCACCTCTTTTTTGAGGCCCTCCAAGTTCCATTCGTCCTGTCGAACCTTTTCTGGAGCGAAGGTGTGGAGATAGCTCTCCAGGAGGTCTCTGGCCATGCTTAGGATATCTTCTTTGAGGTCCTTGCCTTCCAGGATGGCCCGCCGCTGGGAGTAGATGACTTCTCTCTGGGTGTTCATCACGTCGTCATACTCCAAGAGGTGTTTCCTTATCTCGAAGTTATGGGCCTCCACCTTCTTCTGGGCGTTCTCAATGGCCCTGGTCACCATGGGATGCTCTATGGGTTCACCCTCTTTCATGCCCAACCTGTCCATGACTTTGAGGAGCTTTTCTCCCCCAAAGATGCGGAGGAGGTCGTCTTCCAGGGAGAGATAGAAGCGGGTGGATCCCGGATCTCCCTGGCGTCCTGACCTTCCTCGGAGCTGGTTGTCCACCCGACGGGATTCATGGCGTTCTGTACCTATGATGTGAAGTCCTCCCAGCTCCACAACCTCCTCGTGCTCAGCCTGGGTAGTGGTTTCAGCCTCTTTTAATGCCTTTTCCCATTCCTCTGGTGGCACATCCTCGTCCTTTTTGAAGCGCCTTCGGATGATGTCTCTGGCCAGGAACTGGGGGTTGCCTCCCAGTAGGATGTCTGTCCCTCTCCCCGCCATGTTGGTGGCGATGGTGACGGCCCCCAGTCTACCAGCCTGGGCCACTATCTCTGCCTCTTTTTCGTGGTACTTGGCGTTTAGGACATGGTGTTTAATGCGCCGCTTTTTGAGCATGGCCGATAGTCTTTCGGAGTTTTCGATGGAGGTGGTGCCAACCAATACGGGTCGGCCCGCTTTGTGGAGCCCTTCTATCTCCTTCACCACAGCTTCAAACTTTTCCCGTTGGGTTTTGAAGATGAGGTCTGGATAGTCTATCCGGATCATGGGCTTGTGGGTGGGAATTTCCACCACCTCCAGGCCGTAGATCTCCATGAACTCTGCCGCTTCTGTGGCCGCTGTACCTGTCATGCCTGCCAGTTTGTTGTACATGCGGAAATAGTTTTGGAAGGTGATGGTGGCTAGGGTCTGGTTCTCGCTCTCTATCTTCACCCCCTCTTTGGCCTCTACGGCCTGGTGGAGGCCGTCGCTCCAGCGCCGGCCGGGCATGAGACGCCCGGTGAACTCGTCCACGATAACCACCTTGCCGTCTTTCACCACATAGTCCACGTCCCTTTTGAAAAGGGCGTAGGCCTTGAGGGCCTGTTCTACATGGTGGAGGATATTGATGTTACTGGGGTCGTAGAGGTTGTCGTCATGGAGGACTTTCATTTTTCGGAGCTGTTCCTCCACCCTGTTCACTCCCTCTTCCGTGAGGGTGACGGCCCTTTGCTCTTCGTCCACCTCGTAATGGATGCCCCTCTGCAGAGGCTTAACTACTCGGTCAGCCACGTAGTAGAGGTCTGTGGATTCCTCCGAGGGTCCCGAGATGATGAGAGGGGTTCGGGCTTCGTCTATGAGGATGGAGTCCACTTCGTCTACAATGGCGTAGTGGAGTTCCCGTTGGACACACTCTGAAATGTCCCAGGCCATGTTGTCTCGGAGATAGTCGAAGCCGAATTCGTTATTTTGGCCGTAGGTGACGTCTGCTTGATAAGCCTCCCGGCGGGAGCATGGTGTCAGCCGTGTTTTGAAGACTCTGGGGTCTTCCCATTCTACAAGAAAGGAGGCGTCGTGCTGGATCACTCCCACGGTGAGACCCAGGGAGAGGTAGATGGGGCCCATCCACAATGCGTCCCTTTTGGCCAGGTAGTCGTTGACGGTGACCAGGTGGACCCCTTTTCTTTCCAGGGCGTTGAGATAGATGGGCATGGTGGCCACCAAGGTTTTCCCTTCCCCCGTCTTCATCTCAGCGATCTTACCCTGGTGGAGGACGATGCCTCCCAGGATTTGGACGTCGAAGGGCCTCATCTTCACCGTCCGCTTGGCCACCTCTCTGACCACTGCGAAGGCTTCTACCAGTAGGTTCTCTAGGGATTCTCCGTTCTGCAGCCTGGTTTCGAACTCCTGGGTTTTGCCTGCCAGGGCCTCCATGGGGAGGGCCTTGACTTCTTCCTCTAAGGCATTGACCTTGTGGACTATGGGCCAGAGCCTCTTCAGTTCCCTTTCGTTTTTTGTACCAATCACCTTTTCTACCACTTTCATAATCATGGTCTCATTACTCCTCTTTAAAGGGGACGGTGTTCCCTAATGTTTTCAAGCTGTTCCCTTTCACCCTTGGCCTTTCGCCTTTCCAAAGTTTCACTTTTTACTCTCTACATATATACCCAGATAGTTAGAAAACCAAGGCTGCTTTGCCCGCTGGTGGGGAGGGAAGGGGTTTAGCTTATCCTTACCAGGAGATAAGTGGCTAGGCCGAGATAGATGAAGGTACCCATGATGTCGTTCAGGGTGGCAATGGATGGTACTGTGAAGGCAGGGTCCACCCCTAACCTCTTCGAGAAGACTGGCACCAACACTCCAATGACAGAGGATATGGTCATGGAGATGAGGAGAGAGACCCCAACGGCGGCTCCTAGGAGGAGGTTGTTCTGGACCAAGGTCACCAAAGCTGTGGCCAGGACTCCTGCCACCAGACCCATGATGCCTCCCACTCCCAGTTGGCGTTTCAGGATTCTCCAGGCCATGCCCTCCATCCTACCCGTGGCCATGGCCCGGACGATGATGGTTTGGGTTTGATTCCCCACGGCACCTGACAGGGCCATGATGAGGGGGACGAAGAAGGCCACGGCGACGAACTCGGAGATGGTCCTGTGGTAGTGTCTTATCACCAAGCCCGACACCATCTCTCCCCCCAGGGTGAAGGCCAGCCAGGGGAGCCTAAACCAGGCCACTTTCAGGGTGGAAGCTTCCCATAGCTCGTCGGCGGTGGTACCCACCATCTTGTAGATATCTTCTGTGGCCTCTTCTTGGACGATGTCTATGATATCGTCCACGGTAACCACACCCATGAGATGGTTGTTGTCGTCCACAACAGGGACGGCCAGGAGGTTGTACCGGGCCACCACCCGGGCCACCTCTTCTTGGTCCATGTCTACCTTTACCCTTATGACGTCAGGATTCATGACGTCCTTTAGTTTAGCTTTGGGGTCTTGGAGAATGAGCTGACGCAGGGACAGGACCCCCACCAGGTGGTTTCTGGAGTCCACCACGTAAATGTAAAAGACCTCCTTTTCCCGGGACTGGCGCACCTCTTCTATGGCCTCCTCCACCGTCATGTCTTCGGGAAGGGCCAGGTAGTCGGTGGTCATGATGCGGCCTGCCGTTTCTTCCTGATAACTGAGGAGGCGGTCTACGTCTTCTTCTTTTATGTAGGGAAGGAGTTCCTCCCGTTTGTCATCGGGCAGGGTGTCCAGGATGTCTACAGCCTCGTCGGGTGGTAGGTGGCTCAGAATTTTGAGGATGTCTTGGGGTTCCATATTTTCCAGCACCTCGACTTGGAGGAGGGAGTCCATCTCCACCAGGACCTGGGCGGCCTTCTCGGGTTCCAGGAGGTTGAAAAGTTCTAAGCGCTCTTTGTGGCTCAATTGGCCCATGAGGAGGGCTATGTCGGCGGCGTGGAGTTTATCCAGGATCTTTTTCAGGTGGCTATAAGCCCCCTTTCGCAGGAGTCTCCTTGCCGATTCTAAGGCAAGTCTGCTTGTGTGGTTCATATTGGCTCTTCCCTCAGTGGGAAACCCTGGGAGGTCTCCGGTATCCCAGTTCTCTCAGGGCCCCTTCCTTTTTTCTCCACTTCTCTTTCACCTTTACCCAGAGATTGAGGTAGACTTTGATCCCCATAAATCTCTCCAGTTCTTCCCGGGCTGCTTCGCCTATCTTCTTTAACATTTGACCTTTGTGGCCTATGACTATGCCCTTTTGGGAGGGCCTTTCCACGTATATGGTGGCCTCTACCACTAGGATACCGTCTTTCTCCTTTATCTCCTCCACCACTACGGCGGTGGAGTAGGGGACCTCCTGACGGGTGAAGAGGAATATCTTTTCCCGGATGATTTCGGCTATCCAGAACTCCTCGGGTTGGTCGGTGATGGTGTCGGGAGAATAGAAATATGGACCAATGGGCAGGATGGACAATAGCGTGTCCAGGAGGGTGTTCACCCCTTCCCCCGTGAGGGCTGACAAGGCCAGGACCCGGGTGAAGGGCCCTTGATCCTGGAGTTCGTTGGTTCTTCTCTCTTTCTCTTCCGGTTTCAGCAGGTCTATTTTGTTCACCACGCCCACCACAGGCCTGTCCCTTCCCAGAGAGAAGACCCGGTCCAGAGCCAGCCTGTCTTCCTGGGTTATGCCCCGGGTACCGTCTATGAGAAGGACGATTACGTCCACCTCCTTTAGGGTGCCCAGGGCTACATCCACCATGTATTCATTGAGTTTGTGAAGGGGTTGATGGATACCAGGGGTGTCCAGGAACACGATTTGGCCTTTGTTGGAGGTGTAGACTCCCAGGATGCGGTTCCGGGTGGTTTGGGGTTTATGGGAGACGATGGCCACCTTTTCCCCTAGGATGGAGTTGAGGAGAGTGGATTTGCCCACGTTAGGTCTTCCCACGAGAGAGACGAAACCTGAAGGCCCCTGGCCAGAGATCAAGGCCCCCCCCAATGTTTTGTCTCGTGTGTTCTCCAAAGCGACCCCTCCAGAAGATCCTTAAGTTACAGTGCATGTGCGAAGATCTGAAATCACCCCTCTGTTCCTATGGGAAACGGCCCTAGAATAGAACAGATGAGGGGAGGTAAATCAAGGGTTAGGGAGCCCAGGAGTTCCCCCAGTTTTACCCTTAGGGATAAGGGCGGGGCGTTCCGAACGCAGAGATGATAGCTCATAGTTCATAGCTCGTAGTTCATGGTTCATAGCTCACAGTTGCTATCAGCCATGAGCCATCAGCCATCAGCTATCAGCCATGGGCAAGGGAGGAATGCCCCGCCCTTTCACTTGT
>JAJSAC010000009.1 GCA_024274915.1 Thermodesulfobacteriota bacterium | reverse complement strand
AGGGCGGGGCGTTCCGAGCGCAGAGATGATAGCTCATAGTTCATAGCTCGTAGTTCATGGTTCATAGCTCACAGTTGCTATCAGCCATGAGCCATCAGCTATCAGCCATGGGCAAGGGAGGAATGCCCCGCCCTTTCACTTATCTGAAAGGTAAAGTCTAGGATTCTGAACGCCATACCTTCACCAAGAAGGGATTTTTGGGGGAAGTCCAGATTAACCCATCTACCCCTTTACCCATGACCCCCTGAAGGCCTTCCGGGCCAGCTCTTCCATGACAGGCGAAAGGGCCTCATTGGAGGCCACGAGCCAACCTGAAAGCCAATCCTTGTCGGCCAATCCCTTCACCACACCTCCCGCCTCCTGGATCATGAGTCCCCCGGCGGCCACGTCCCAGGGGGATAGGTCCATGTAAAAGAGCCCATCATAACGGCCGCAGGCCACATAGCAGAGATCCAGGGCGGCAGAGCCCGTGTGACGCAAGGCCATGCCCCTTGAGTAAGCAGACCGATAGAACACCAACAGGGAGTTTAAATGCTCTCTACCTCTGAAAGGCAACCCCATGGCCACCACCGCCCGGGAAGGCTCCGACACAGAAGAAACGGTGACCCGGGAGCCGTTGAACCAGGTGCCCCTATCCCTGGCGGCATGGAAGAGCTCCTCCTCCATGGGGGCGTAGGTAACCCCCAGGATTACCTCCCCCTCCTCCATGAAGGCCAAGGTAACGGCAAAGTGAGGAATGGCATGGATAAAGCTCCGGGTACCGTCCAAAGGATCCACAATCCAGCAGGTGGAGGGAATCTCCTCGCCGTGGAAGTGTTCCTCGGAGAGGACAGGTATACCGGGGGAGAGGCGAGAAAGCTCTTCAAGAATCCAGTCCTCCACCTCCCTGTCCACCCGGGTCACAAAGTCACCGGGCCCCTTCTCTTCCACCTCCAGCCCTTCACCGTCAACCATCTCCAGAAAGCGTCTCTTGAGGAAATCCCCGGCCCCCTTGGCCACCATGAGGGCGGCCTCCAGCATCAGTGGATCCTCCTCACCTGGAACTGCTCCTGATGAAAGTCGGGCTTCTCCATGACCAATACCTTGACCTTGAGGGCCTTCTCCAACTCCTCCAGGGTATCCCCCTCCTCCTCCACCAGGGCCTTGGCCACTGCAGGGTGTACTTCCACCGAGATCCGCCCCCCTCTGGCCAGGGACGAGACCTTCTTCACCTCCCTGAAGATGTCGTAACAGATCACCAGAGGTGGTTTCATGTAGCCCCTGCCAGCGCAGTATGGACAGGGACCGCATAGGGTCTTTAAAAGACTTTCTTTCACCCTTTTCCTGGTCATGATCACCAGCCCCAGCTCGGTGAACCCCTGAATGTTGGAGGGGTAACGATCCTTCTTGAGGGCATTGTCCAGGGTCTCCAATACCTGCCTCCGATGCTCCTCTTCCTCCATGTCTATGAAATCTATGATAATGATACCCCCGATGTTTCTGAGGCGAATCTGATGGGCGATCTCCTTGGCCGCCTCCAGGTTGGTCCTGAAGATGGTGTCCTCCAGGCACTTTTTCCCCACGTAGCGGCCCGTATTGACGTCTATGGCCGTCAAGGCCTCCGTCTCCTCGATCACAATGTACCCCCCTGACTTGAGCCACACCTTGGGATGGAGGGCCTTGTTGACCTCCTCCTCTATGCCATAATGCTCAAAAACGGGCTCAGAACCCCGATACAGCTGAATCCTGGAGGCCAGCTGGGGCAAGTACTCCTGGGCAAAATCCAGACACCTTTGGAAATCCTCTGGGTCGTCTATCACGAGGGAGGTCACTTCCGGAGAGAAGAAGTCCCTAACCGCCCTCAAAACCAGATCCAGATCTTTATAGAGGAGGGCAGGGGCCCGCATCTTCTCTCCCTTGGCCTTTATGGAGTCCCAGAGGCGTAAGAGAAACTCCATGTCCTGTCTCAAGTCTTCCTCCCCCTTCCCTTCACTCACCGTCCGAACGATGAAGCCCATCTGGGCGGGCCTGATCCTCTCCACAATACCCTTGAGCCTGCGTCTCTCCTCCCTGTTCCTTATGCGGCGAGAAACCCCCACATGGTTCATGGTGGGCATGAGGACCAGATAACGGCCTGGCAAGGTGATGTGGGAGGTGAGCCTGGGGCCCTTGGATCCCAAGGGTTCTTTGGCCACTTGCACCACCACTTCCTGGCCCTCCGTGAGGAGGTCCTCTATGGGGGAACCCTTCCTAGGACGGGAAATGGTGGGAGGCTCGGCCTCAATCTCCCCCTCCTCCTCCAGGATGTCGTCATACATCTCAAACCCCTCGAAGACATCGGTAACATAGAGAAATCCGGCGCGTCCAAGACCAATATCCACAAAGGCAGCCTCCATACCGGGAAGGATCTTTACCACCCTGCCCTTGTAGATGTTCCCCGCTATGCCCCGTTCACCTTTGCGCTCTATATAGATCTCGCTGAGACCCCAATCGTCCAAGATGGCCACTCGGGTCTCCTTGAAATCGGTATTCACCACTATACGACTGCTCAATGATCACCTCCCTTGACCGTGGGATATGTAGTCTATAAGAAATATTCCTGTCAAATTGGCCCCTCAGGGAGGAGGCATTCCTGGAGGAAAAGCGGTACAAAAGGATAGGAGAAGTGAGTCGCGTCACGGGGTTGGCTCCCTCGGTACTACGCTTCTGGGAGAAGGAGTTTCCCCAACTGAAACCCATGAAGAGAGGAGGACAGCGTCTCTATAGCCCCCAGGACATAGAACTGATCATGAAAATCAAACACCTGGTCTACGAAAAGGGGTTCACCCTAGAAGGAGCCAGAAAGGAGCTCTCCCGCACTCCCCAGAAAAAGGCCATCTCCCTGGAAATAGTCCATGGACTGGAGGGGATCAAAGAGGAACTACAAAGGATAAAAGAACTGCTGGAAAGGGAGCCATGAACCTCATAATAGAAGCCCTAGACATCCACAAGAGCTACCAGAGAGATAAGGCGCCCCCCGTTGAAGTCTTGAGAGGCATCACCCTGGAGATAGAGGAAGGGGAATTTGTTGCCATCATGGGACCATCGGGGGCAGGGAAATCCACCCTGCTACACATCCTGGGGCTTATCGACCGACCCACCCAGGGGGAACTCCTCCTCAAAGGGGAGAGAACCCACGAAATGGAAGACAGGGACCGAGCGGCATTGAGAAACCGATTCCTGGGCTTCGTCTTCCAGGCCCACTATCTCCTCCCCGAGTTTACAGCCCTGGAGAACGTGGCCATTCCCCTCATCATCGGCGGGTTGGACCCTGGCCAAGCCAGGAAAAAAGCTCAAGGGGTACTGAATAGAGTTGGACTTACGCCCAGACTCCACCACAAGCCCAGCGAGCTCTCGGGAGGGGAACAGCAGCGGGTTGCCGTGGCCCGGGCCTTGGTCAACGACCCCGCCCTTCTCCTGGCCGACGAGCCCACGGGAAACCTGGACAGGGAGACGGGGCTTCAGCTCATGGACCTGCTCCTGGACCTGCACCGGGAGAGGGGCATGACGGTGGTCATGGTGACCCACGATCCCCTCCTGGCTTCCAAGGCCCAGCACATCCTAAAGCTGGTGGACGGTAAAATCGAGGGCTAGCCCGAAACTACCTGATACTCCACAGTCTCGGGAATCTGGAGTCTCTTAGAAGCGTCCAGGATTTCCAAAGAAACGAGATTGCCAGAGGAATCGAAGTCCAGAATCACCCCGGGCTTCTCCTCGTCACTCTCTGCCACGGGAGCATCAAGGAATATAACGGTGAGAGTATCTGTATCCTTGTCGTAAATCACTCTCATTGGCCTCTCCCCAGGTATTTACTCACCTTGCTGGTCTTATAAACCGTCACCACCTGCGCCGGTTTTCTATTCACATC
Organism: Thermodesulfobacteriota bacterium; assembly: GCA_024274915.1. GTDB lineage: Bacteria > Thermosulfidibacterota > Thermosulfidibacteria > Thermosulfidibacterales > B14-G1 > B14-G1. The sequence continues at coordinate 8,854 of JAJSAC010000009.1, read as the reverse complement.
CACAAACACCCTCAACAGATAGTCCTTACCCTTCTCTCTCACCCTGGACTGACACACTATCCGACCCGGCCTAACAAACACCACCTCCTCGGGAGCGAGAATAACCCTGTCCACCTCTTCCCTGCCTATGCCCCGCCTCTCCATCTCAAAAATAGCGTGCCCGGTAGAATCGTACTCTTTTATCAGCTCATCCCCTCAGAAGCTTGATGGCACAGAACTCGCCGCACATGGTGCAGACTTCTTCCTCTTTGGGAGGCCGGGTCTCCCTCATGGCCTTGGCCCTTGAAGGGTCTATGGCCAGCTCTATCTGACGATCCCAGTTCAGATCCCACCGGGCCCTGGCCATCTCCAAGTCCCACTCCCAGGCACCGGGGACGCCCTTCACCAAGTCAGCGGCGTGACCGGCTATCCTGGCAGCTATGACCCCTTCCCTCACGTCATCCACCGTGGGCAGACGCAGATGCTCGGAGGGCGTCACGTAGCAGATGAAGTCAGCACCGTGGGTGGCGGCTATGGCACCGCCGATGGCCGACACAATATGGTCGTAACCGGGAGCCACGTCCGTCACCAGGGGTCCCAACACGTAAAAAGGTGCACCATGGCAGAGGCGCTTCTGGAGCACCATGTTGGCCGCCACCTGATCCAGGGGCACATGGCCGGGCCCCTCCACCATCACCTGGACCCCGGCATCCCAAGCCCTCTGGACCAGCTCTCCTATAATGATGAGCTCCTGGATCTGGCCCCTATCCGTGGCATCAGCCAAACAACCGGGCCTGAAACCATCCCCCAGGCTCAGGGTGAGATCGTACTCTCTGGCCAACTCAAGCAAGCGGTCGTAGTACTCATAGAGGGGATTCTCCCTGTTGTTGTACCTCATCCAGGCAATAAGGAAAGCACCTCCCCGGCTCACCACCCCCAGGATCCTTCCCTCCTTTTCCATTCGGGCCACTGTCTCCCGGGTGACGCCACAATGGACAGTGACAAAATCCACACCGTCCTCGGCGTGCTTCCCTATGGCCGCGAAGATCTCGTCCACGGACATCTCCACCACAGGCTGGCCCCTACGCCGTGACTCTATGGCCGCCTGATAGATGGGTACGGTGCCCACGGGCACGGGGCTGGCCTCCACCACCATCTTCCTCATAGCATCTAAGTCCCCTCCCGTGGAGAGATCCATGACGGCGTCGGCCCCCGCCTCCAGGGCAGCCCTCAGCTTGGCCAGTTCCTCCTCCGCGTCCACCACGTCGGAGGAGGTACCGATGTTGGCGTTCACCTTGGTTCTAAGACCTTTCCCAATACCCCTGGCCTCACAATGGGTATGCCTCTTGTTCTTGGGTATAACGATGAGCCCCTGGGCCACCCTCTCCCGAATCTCCTGGGGAGCGTATCCCTCCTGTTGGGCCACTTCCTCCATTTCAGGAGTGACAACACCCTTCCTTGCAGCTTCCAACTGGGTCATGATCCTTTTATCTCCTCTATCCTCTCTTTGATCTCCCGGGCCACTGCCCGGGGGTCTCCCTTCCACAGGGCGGACATAACGGCCACCCCGTAGGCCCCTCTCTTCACCACCTCTCCAGCCTCTTGAGGCCCTATCCCCCCAAGGGCCAACACCGGAACCTCCAACTGCGACGCCACTTCCATCAGGTAATTCACTCCCAGAGGACGGGCAAGGGGCTTGCTTCTGGTGGGGAATATAGGCGAAAGAGTAACATAATCAACACCCTGGCCTTGGGCCTCCAGGGCCTCTTCCAGAGAGTGGGCGGAGAAACCTATGACCCTTTCCATCCCCAGAAGGGACCTGGCCGCCTCTACAGGCAGGGAATGGCCTCCCAAATGAACTCCCTCCGCCCCCACGGCCAGGGCCAAGTCCACCCTGTGGGCAATGAGGAGGGGCACCCCCTTTTTCTCCAGGACCCTCTTGAATTGAAGGGCCACCGTGTACAGGAGATGGTCATCCAAGCCCTGTTCCCTAAGCAACACAGCCTCCACTCCCCCCTCCAGGGCCTCTTCCACTGCCTGAATGAGGGGCCTGTCCTTGCACAGGAACCTGTTGGTTATGGCCAGGAAGCGGAACACCTAACCCTTCAACCTCTCCAGAAGCATCTTGGCAGCCTTCTCCCCCGACAAGAGCATTCCACCAAAAACAGGCCCCATTCGATGGGTACCATAACAAGCAGTAGCAGCCATACCAATGACAAAGAGGCCAGGATAGACCTCCCCCGTACACTCAGGCACCGACTTTTCGCCAAACTCCGCCCACATAGGCTTCTCACCCACCACCTTTCCCGTGGGGGTGTTGAGCTCTTTGCCCAGTTTCTCCTGGATAACCCTGGCCACCTCGGCATCGTGACCTGTACCGTCCACCACGTACTTGGCTCCAACGGTTATGGGATCCACGTGGAGACTGGCCAGTTCCACGGGAGTCCAGCTCAACACCAAACCAGATACCCTCTCCTCCTGGCCGCTCACCTTAACATCGACCACGGTGAAGAGGTTGAAAATCTTCACACCCGCCCTCACAGCTTTAAGCCCCAAGGCGCAAGAGAGTTCCACGGCATCCACCAGGTAGTAGCCCCCTTCCCTTTCATAGGGCATATAATTGATGCCCAGATCGTCCAGGATCCCCTTGGCTTCCTCCTGGATCACCACCTGATTGAACATGGCACCACCACCCCAGATGCCCCCTCCCACAGAGAGCTTCCTCTCATAGATGGCAACCCTTGCACCTCCCCGGGCCAAGTAGTAGGCGCATACCAACCCCGCAGGACCAGCCCCCACTATGGCCACGTCTGAATCGAGGGAGGCCAGAAATTTGTCCATGTAGCTCTCCATAATGGCCCTGGTTATCACCAACTCATCCAAAGGCATAACAACCCCCTCCTTCTCCGCTGTCCCCGGTGGGGCCAGCGCGTTTATGGGTAAATGCGTAGAGAGGTAAAAGGGAAAAAACCATTCCCTCCTACCTCATTTACCCTTTCTCTCATCCATCTAATAGTTCCTGGGGCCGAAGACGGCGGTACCGATCCTCACTATAGTAGCCCCCTCCTGTATGGCCACCTCAAAATCACTGGACATACCCATGGAGAGATGCTCCACAGGCACCCCCCTGTCTTCCAGCCGTTCTTTTATGCTCCTCAAAAGGGAAAAGGAAGGCCTGGCCAGCTCAGGATCTTCCACGAAGGGGGCGATGGTCATAAGCCCTTTGAAGACCAGATGTTCTGTCTCCAGGATTCTGTCCACCAGCTCGTCCACCCCCTCCGGCGCCACTCCATGCTTGGTCTCTTCCAGAGATGTCTTCACCTCCACCAACACAGGAATCGTTCTCCCTTCCTTGGCCGCTCTCTTCTCCAGCTCCAATACCAAAGGTACAGAGTCCACCGACTGGATCACATCAAAGAGCCTCACAGCATACTTAGCCTTGTTCCTTTGAAGGGTCCCCACGAGGTGCCAACGGGCTATCCCCCCCAGCCGCTCTATTTTTGCCCTGGCCTCTTGGACTCTGTTCTCTCCCAGATCGGTCACCCCTGCCTCTACAGCCTGGAGTATCCTCTCAGGCTCTACCGTTTTAGATACAGCCACAAGAAGGATCTCCCCTGGATCCCGCCCCACAGACCAGGCAGCCCGGGCTATCCTTTCCTTGACCCGCTCCAGATTCTCCCTAATTCCCATCTCCATAGTAGGTTTATCCTTTGGGCCCACTAACTAATAATGTAAAGAACATTCCCAGGCAAGGAGGAATATACAGGACTTCCCCCAGTTTCGACATCAGAAGAAAGGGCAGGGGATGAGCAGATGGGTGAACGGGTGACCCAGGTCAATAAATCAAAGGCTCCCCTTTTCACCCATTCACCCTTCTACCCATCCACAACCTGCCCCTAAACTTCAGCCCATGGGGACAACCTACACCAACACCTCCCTCAGCCTGCGCAGAGCCACCGTCCAGGCGGCCAGGCCCCTGGCCCCCCTCTCCTCTATCCATCCCCTCAACTCTCCCAGGCGGTCCACTATCCAGGGCTCTTTGGCTGCCAAGCGGGCCTCCAGGTCCTGGGGACCCATGCCCTCCTCCCAAACTCCAAGGGCCTTCTTGGTCAGTTCCCTCTTCACGTGCCAAATGTCCCTCTCCAGATATGTATAGGCCAATACCTCCCAGTGGTCCCTCTTCCTTTCCTCCCGGATAGCCCTGAAGATACCGTCCAGCTTAAATAGATGGACTATGTGATAATAAATGGGGGCCAGTTCCTCCATCTCCTTCCCCATGTACTCGGCCAAGGTGAAGAGGGACATGGAGTCGGCCAAATAAGGCAGACTCGCCCTGGTATTGGCCAAATCCTCGGGAAATCCCTGCTCCCTGTATCCAGCCAACCCCCTCTCCAGCTCCATAGCCATCCCTGGGGGCAACACCCTGGGCAGCATCTCTATCAAGGAGTCCATACGAGACCTGTACTTCTCTATCACCTCCTTGATGGGAAGCCAGTCTCCCGAGAAGAAGAGGCTCCATCTCACCAGGATCTCTATGGCCTCCTCCATATCCAAAAGGGCCTCGTACTGGACATGGGCGGGAATGGAGAAGTCTAATGCATACACCTCCTGCCTGTACATGGGGGCCTTGAGAACCCCCTCCATCATCATGTAAGAAGCCGCCACCTCGCCAGGATTAGCCTCCAGCTCACTCATCATTCGAGCAAAGAAGGATACACCTGCCTGGTTCACAATGGTATTGGTGATTATGGTGAGAACGATCTCGTCCCTGAGGAGGTGGTGAACAATCTCCTTCTGGAAGAGTTCCCGGAGATGGGGAGGAAAGTAACGCTCCAGATACTCATTGAGATAGGTGGCCTTAATGAAGGCACAACCCCTGAGTTGCTCCTTAACCCACAGCTTCTCATAGCCCAAGAGGAGGGAGAGCTCAGGTCTCAAGAGTCCCCTTCCCGTCTTCTTCCTAGAATCCAACTCCTGGGGTGACGGAAGGTACACATCCCGGCGGTCCAGAAAGTTGATGTCCACCAGCTTCTCCATCACCCATTGGAAGGGCTCCAGGTTCCTCTTGCTACGGATAATATCCAAGCTCACAGCAAGACTCTGGCGGTAGTTGTCGTAAAGAACGGCGTCCACCACCTGGTGGGCCACCTCCTCCAAAAGACGGTTTCTATCCCCCAGGGTGATCCTTCCCCTCTTCACCGGCCCCTGGAGGAGGATCTTGATATTCACCTCGTGGTCGGACAGGTCCACACCACCTGAATTGTCCAGGGCATCGGTATTGATCCTACCCCCTTTGAGGGCATATTCCACCCGGGCCTTCTGGGTGAATCCCAGGTTCCCTCCCTCACCCACTACTTTGACCCTCAGATCCTTAGCATCCACCCTAACAGGATCATTGGCAGGGTCTCCCACCTCTTGGTGGGTCTCCAAGGAAGACTTGACATAAGTCCCTATGCCCCCATTCCAAAGGAGATCCACAGGGGCCTTTAGGAGAAGCTGGATAAGCTCCTGGCCACTCACCTCGTCTTTGTCGGTGCCCAGCACCTCCCTCACCTGGGGAGAAAGGGGTATGGCCTTGGCATCCCGGGGATATACCCCACCTCCCTCGCTTATGAGCTGGGGATTGTACCCATCCCATCCCCTCACCTCGTCAAAGAGGCGCTTCCTTTCCTGCCAGGAGGTCTCGGGGTGGGGATTGGGATCAAGAAAGATCTGGATGTGGTTGAAGGCCCCCACAAGCTCTATGGTTTTGGAGAGGAGCATACCATTGCCGAAAACGTCTCCCCCCATATCCCCGATGCCCACCACAGTGATGACGTCCCTTTCGGGATCCACGCCCATCTCCATGAAGTGGCGGCGGACACATACCCAGGCCCCTTTGGCCGTTATGCCCAGTTCCTTATGGCTGTAACCCGTGGAGCCTCCCGAAGCGAAGGCATCGTCCAACCAAAAACCATATTCCCTGGCCAGCTCATTGGCCACGTCGGAGAGATGAGCCGTACCCTTGTCAGCGGCCACCACCAGATAGGGATCGTTCTGATCGTAACAGACCACCAGGGGCGGGGGGACCACCTCGCCATCCACCACATTGTCCGTCACGTCAAGCATGCCTCGGATGAGGATCTTGTACTTCTCCTTTGCCAACCGGGCCTCCTCTTTCCTGTCCCTGGGCGCCTCCTTCACCACAAACCCACCCTTGGCCCCCACAGGAATGATGAGGGCATTCTTCACCATCTGGGTTTTCATGAGGTCCAGGATCTCCCTACGGAAGTCATCCACCCTGTCGGACCAGCGGATACCACCCCGGGCCACCTTGCCGCCCCTCAGATGGATTCCCTCCATACCCTTATCGTGGACGTAGATCTCAAACATAGGCCGCGGCAAGGGCATCTCCTTCACCCGGGCACTCTCCATTTTCACCGAGATGTAGTGGGAAACCCGGTCCTTGCGATAGAAGTTGGTCCGCACCGTGGATTCCACCAGATTAAAAAGGGCCCGGAGAACGGAATCCTCGTTTATATGTTCCACCTTGGCCATGACCTTTTCGAATCTGTCCCTAAGCATGGAAAGGGTCTCTTCCCTCTGTTGGGGACCGCCACCTTTGGCTGGATCAAACTTGGCATCAAAGAAATTCCATATCACCCTGGCCACCCGGGGATAGAGGAGAAGGGCCTTCGAAACGGAGGCCGGGGAAAACCTGGGCGCCACCTGACGCAGGTAGTTGCGATAGGTTCTGAACAAGTCTACCACCTTCCAATCCAATCCCTCCCTAACCACCAGCTTGTTGAGGGAGTCGCTCTCCATCTCCCCCGCCATGACAGCCCTAAGGGCCTCGGACAGGTCGTACCATACCTCCTCAAACACGGGCCCACCCCGGGAGGTAACCACCCTGAAGGAATGGATACAGTAGGTTTCCCTTCCCTTCTCCAGATGAATGGAGACCTCGTCCAAGACCTCCAAATCCATGTTCTCCAACACGGGCACCGTAGAACTTAGGGTGAGATCCTCAAGAGAGAAGAACTTGATCCTTGTGTACTCCTCTTCCTGGTGAAAGCTCACCTGGATTTCCCCCGTCTCCCTGAGCTGCTCCAGGTACAGGAGATCCACCACCGCTTCCTCAGGGGGGGTGATGGCCTTGTACTCTTCAGGAAACAGGCCCCCATACCGGTGATAGAGGAGCCCCGCCTCTTCAGGGGGATAGCTACTGCTGAGAAAGTCCTTGAAGCGATCCTCCCACGAAAGGGAGAGTTCACTGATCTCTTCTTCCAAAGTCTTTCCGTCCAGAAGAGCCAATTCGTCCCTGTAGAGGAAGAACCAGAGAAAAACCAGGCTGTCCTCATAAATGAAAAGGCGGGTCTCAATGTAGGCCCCTGGTACCAACTGTTCCAACCTCCCCTCTATCTCCTCTTCCAGCCTAGCCGAATACTTCTCCTGGGTGAAAACGACCATCAAGGCCAGGTATTCCTCCCGTAGGCGCTGAAAGACCTTCACCGCATCTTCTCTACCCATGTAGAGAACGGAAGAGATAAGCTCCTCTATCTCCCTCTCGGGACTGATAAGGAGTTCCTCCAAGGGGAAGAGGTCATAGAGCATAACCACCCTCTTGTAGTCGTAGGATCCCACCACCACCCTCATAGACTGAAGGATACGCTGGAGCTTCAGCCGCAAAATGGGTATGCTTTCGGTCTTCTCCGTCAGGGCCCTTTTGGTGAAGAGGCCGAAGAAAAGGTGCCATCCTTTGGGTTCCCCGTCTTCGGAGAAGGAACGGACAGCCACAACATCCAGCTTGCACCTCCGATAAAGTTGGGCCGTCTCCCTCCCCTTGGTATACCGGAAGGCCCTATCCCCTCTGTCAAGCCTCTCCTTGAGGCTATCTATGGAGAAGAGGCCGGGTACGCCCTTGTGCTGGGGCCTGCATATTCCCAACCCCCCCTCCTCGCCCCTGTCTTCCAGATAGAGGAAACCCAGAAAGACAAAATGCCTGTCGTAGAGCCATTCCAGGAAGGCGCCCGTCTCCTCCAGCTCCCCCTGGGGATCCCCCTTGATCTCCCGATAAAAATCCAGGTCGTTTATGGCGTCCCTGAGACGCCTCTTCATCTTCACAAAATCGCCCACCACATCCCCGGCTACCCTGAGAATGGTTAAGAGGCGGTTTCTCACCTCCTCCTCCCGAGTAGGCTCCAAGCGGGCCTCAAAGAGGATGAGGGACTCCTTGGGCCCTTCCTCCCAGGAGGGGGCCACCCTCACCAACTCACCCCCCTGGTCCCGCTCCACGGTAATGATGGGATGAACGTAGAGCTCGTAGGGGACACCCATCTCTTCCATCTGGAGTTTGAGGGTATCCAAAAGAAAGGGCTGGTCATCCTTATTTATGAAGATGAGGGTGAGACCGTCCCTGGGTTTGATCTCAACCTTTATTTCCCCCCTCCGTCTCACCCGAGACACCTGGTAAGCCAGCAGGATCCTCTCCACCAGCTCTTCCTCGCTGTACTTGGAAAGCATGGCCTCGGGATAAGCCTGGAGAAAGAGGGAAGCCAGGCTCCTCAACACCTCGGGATTCTCCACTTTAGACCTGGCCACCGCCTGGGAAGCCACGGACTGCAAAAAGACCTTCAGCATCTCCCCCCTCCCTTCGCCCCAATCCTAGATTTAGGGGGAGAGTTAAAAAAAATCCTCCCCGTGTCAAGGGAAGCCCATTTTACCAGGACTTCCCCCAGTTTTACTCTTATGGGTCAGGGCGGGGCGTTCCGAGCGCAGAGATGATAGCTCATAGTTCATAGCTCGTAGTTCATGGTTCATAGCTCACAGTTGCTATCAGCCATGAGCCATCAGCTATCAGCCATGGGCAAGGGAGGAATGCCCCGCCCTTTCACTT
>JAJSAC010000008.1 GCA_024274915.1 Thermodesulfobacteriota bacterium | reverse complement strand
TACTATGCCATAGCAGACGGGATAATGGCTCTTTTGACAAAGCATCCGGGGAAAGTGATAGGGAGGGGGGACAGAGAGAAGGATCTGCAGCTCACATTGGGGTTGGTTCCAGGAGGCTGAAAAACTGGGGGAACTCCTGGTCAATCCCTGTTGACAAAAGCGGCACTAGAGGAGCAAATCAAGGGAAAATCCATTTGGAGGAGCCCTTGAAACGCTTCGCCCTGGTCTTTTACACCCTTTTCATCTGGACCATCCAAGTGCAGGCCCAGGCCCCTGCCATCACCCCCCTGGATCTCAAAACCCTCAAGGGGGAAACGGCCCTACAGACCATAAACAACAAAATCCAGGAGTGCCAAAGGATGGCGAACTACCTGGCTGACCTCCTGAAAAAGACCACCTCCAACACCGACACCCTTTCCCAGGCCCTGGACCTATTTCAAGGAGTAGTCTACCAGCTGATAAACCTAAAGGGAGAGATAAGCGGCCCCCCCGAGGCTCTATCCATCACCCTCCCCACCCTACCACCACCTCCTTATTCGGTAACCCTATACCAGAAACTCTTGGAAACCTACTCTACTGCAGTCCAAAGGCTGGAGTCCCTTAAACGCCAAGCCCAACTCTCAAAGGAGGAGTTGGGAAGCCTTGGATCGGAAATCAAGGACCTCACGGCCCAGTGGTTGGCCTTAAAAAAGAAAGCCCCTCCTCCGCCCGAGTACTACCTAGTCCTGGCCCAACTCATCAGCTCCCAGGCCCAGTATATGTCTAAATCCATCAAGTTCTCTCGTATGACCCAAAAGATAACGAAACTCAATGAATTACAAACTCAAGCCAATCAACTCTTGGAGAAGGTTTTCGCCCATCTGAAACTGGAAAGTAAGGACCTGAAAGGGGCCCAGCAGAGATTCGAAATGAGCCAAAAGAACCTGAACAAGATCCATAACCAGGTGAGGCAAGAACTCACACGTCTCAACCGCCAAGCTGCCCTCCTGGAAGTGAAGAAAAGACGTATTGTCCAGCAGTTCCAGCAGTCCGGACTATCAGAGCAAACCAAGAGGACGCTTCAACGGGAAAAAGAGAGATTAGAGATCCTCTTGGAGGAGACCCAGCTTCTCAGGAAACTGGCCAGCCAGAAAGAGGAAAGGGCCCTTCTAGACTTCACAGAAGCCTCATTCCAACTACAGTGGCTCAAATGCTACATGGGCATATGCTCCAAAAAGGAAAAAATCGAGTATCTGGAGAGATGGAAGGAGGAGCTCAGAAAACTCCGTGAAGAGCTGAAATCAACAAAGATCGATTTCAACCGCCTCCAAACCACTTCCGAAATCATTAACAACAAGGTGATCTCCCTGGAGCAGGCTCGTTCTTCCGGGGGGAAAGAACGAGCCAACAAAGCTCTTGTAGAGGCCTACAAACGAATCCTCCGAACCCTGAGCGCCCTGTCTCAGGTTTACCAGGAAAACATCAACAAAGAAAAAAACCTTGTCCTGGTGATTGGCTACACCCTCGATCTCTTTAAGAAAAGGGCTGGAGGGCTGGAGAAGCTCTACACCTGGTTCACGGAAAATAAAAAGGCCATATCTAATAAAGTGAAAACCATTCTCTACTATCCTATATGGACCACTGGCCAGACCCCCTTCACCCTGGCCACTATCATAAAATTCCTCCTCATCCTCATTTTGGGTATGGGGGCCGTCAGGCTTCTTAGGCGGAAGGCCAGCAAGATCCTCGTAGAACAGTTCTCCCTATCTCCCGGTACCGTCAATTCCCTCACCACCTTAATTTACTATGTCCTGGTGCTGATAGTCTCCATGGTAGCCCTCTCAGCCGTGGGCATAGACCTAAAGCAGGTGACGATCATTCTGGGAGCCTTGGGAGTGGGAATCGGTTTCGGCCTCCAAACCATCGCTAACAACTTCGTAAGCGGCATCATCCTCCTAACGGAGAGGTCCATAGAGGCAGGGGACATCGTGGAGCTGGAAGACGGCACCATGGGAGAGGTGAAGCGCATCAGCATAAGGTCAACTGTGATTCGCACTTACGACGGACTGGACATCATTGTACCCAACTCGGAGCTGGTCTCGGGGAGGGTGACCACCTGGACTTACGAAGACGACTGGCGGAGGCTGAAGATTCCCTTTGGAGTGGCCTACGGTAGCGACCCCAACAGAGTGGCACAACTGGCCAAAGAAGCTGCCCGGGAAGTAGAAAATACCATCGAAGACACCTCCCATCCCATTGAGGTTTGGTTCCAGGGCTTCGGGGCCTCCTCTCTAGACTTCACCCTCATGGTTTGGGTAAGAATGTCCCGGTTGAAGATCAAAACAGGCCTTACCAGCGACTACTATTTCAAGCTCCACGAAAAGCTCACCCAGGCGGGCATTGAGATCCCTTTCCCCCAGCAGGACATCCACATCCGGAGTCTCCATCCCCAAGTATTAGAGGGGCTCAAGATCCTGAAGAACGGTGAAGAGAAACCTACTTCACAAAAGAGATAAGTGTTTCTTCTCCCAAAGCCTCCTCCAAACGATCCACCAGGGCTTCCAGACCCTCTCTGCCGACCTCCTGAGGCATGAAGAGTCTCACAAGATCCTTCAGAAAGATGGACTCAGGTGGCCTGGCCAGCATATAACCCTCCTCAGTCTCCACCACCATGCCCACCTCCTCCAGCACATCCAAAATCCCCCTGGCCGCCTCAACCCCTATCCCAGAAGCTAGATCCTCCTCCAAAAGGGGTCCTTCTCCCTTCTTAAACCCCCTGGCTAGCCTGACAAGGAGGAGTACTGAAGATAAAAAACCCGCCACGCAAGGGATCCCGTCCTCCCAATGTCCCCTGTATTGGACTACGTAAGAGACCTCCGCCCCCAAAAGGGTGATGGTCCAGCACAGGTATATCCAGATGAGGAAAACGGGAAAGACCATAAGGGAGCCGTAAAGAACAGAGAAGGCCTTTATGGAAAAGGTATGGGAAACAAACACGTCGAAGCCGTGCTTGGCCAGCTCCCACAGGACAGCCGCTACCCCCCCACCTGCCACGGCCGCAGGTATCTTAACTCTGCATGGGGGAACGATGAGGAGGAAAAAAGAGAAGGCTATCCAGGATATGAGGAGGGGCAAGACCATGAAATAGAGCCTAGACAATCCTCCCAAATACGGTATGAAAGCCACCTTTGTAGAGAGGTAGAAAGAAGCACCCAGGAGCAGGGGCACCCAGAAGAGAATGTTGGTGAACACAAATAACCTGTTGATGAAAGTTCTACTCCTCTTCACCTTCCATATACGACTCAGGCTCTGCTCGGCAGCTGAAAAGAGGGAAAAAGCAAGGGAAAAGAGGGCAATAAGCCCTCCAAGCCCTATGGTTTTAGCCTTAGCGGAGAATCCAGTGATGTAATTCACCACAGCTGAAGCCGATCCCGGCACCATGAACTTGAGGAGGTAATCCAGAATCCTCTCCTTCAATGCCGCCAAGGAGGCAAAGGCGGAAAGGAGGGAGAAGGTGACCACTATTAGGGGTACCAGGGAAAGGATGGTAACATAAGAAAGGGCCGAGGCGTCCACAATACACTGGTCCCTCAAAAACTTGATTATCACCCCTTTGACCCAGTGACCCCAGGCCTTTTCATTCCACCCTCTCAAAAGAGCAACCCTCCCCATAGATTCCTGGTTACAAAAGCCCGAGCCAAACATCAACAGTCCACTCCTGCCCTTCCCAGGGAAAGTGGAAAAAGGTCACCCACTTCCTTGACACACACCCTCCTTAAGGTGTATTAACTCCAACGCTCCCCCAGCTAAGGGCGGTTAGCTCAGGTGGGAGAGCGCTACCTTCGCACGGTAGAGGTCGCCGGTTCAAGTCCGGCACCGTCCACCAGGTGGGCGATTAGCTCAGGGGGAGAGCGCTCCCCTCACACGGGAGAGGTCGCAGGTTCAAATCCTGCATCGCCCACCACTTTTTTATTAGACTTATGGAGAAGTCCATCAAAATCATCCCACTAGGCGGCCTAGGGGAAATCGGTAAAAACTGCCTGGTCTTGGAATACGACCAGCAACTCCTGGTGATTGACGCTGGAATCATCTTTCCAGAGGAGAGTGTGTATGGGGTGGACCTGGTAGCCCCAGACTTCACCTATATCCTAGAGCGAAAAGACCAGGTAGCAGGAGTGGTCCTCACCCACGGCCACGAAGACCATATAGGGGCACTGCCCATTCTCCTGGACAAAATTGAGGCACCGGTCTATGGCACCCCCCTCACCCTGGGCCTGGCCCGGCACAAACTGGAGGACGCCGGGATCAAAAACTTCCGTCTCTTTCCCGTTGAACCGGGAGGAACCCTTCACACTGGACCCTTCTCCGTGCGCTTCGTCCACGTTTGCCATTCCATACCCGACGGCGTGGGACTCATCCTGGACACCCCCGTGGGCACCCTGGTCCACACGGGAGACTTCAAGATAGACCAGACCCCCGTGGACGCCATCCCCACCCAGCTGGAACTCTTTGCACTCTATGGGAAAGAGGCCCTCCTCCTTCTCTCCGACTCCACCAACGTGGACAAAGAAGGCTACTCCATCTCAGAGAAGGAGGTGGGAGACAAACTGGAGGTCATCTTCTTCAAAGCTCAGGGCCGGATCTTCGTGGCCACCTTCGCCTCCCACATCCACAGAATCCAGCAGATCCTCCACCTCTCTCAACGGTTCGGTAGGAAGGTGATCCTGGCGGGAAGACGGCTGGAGGAGAATGCCCAAATCGCCCAGAAGCTGGGGTACCTCCACATCCCCCAAAATCTGGTGGTCCCCCTCTCACATATGAAGGACTATCCCGATGATCAGCTCACCATCATCACCACGGGAAGCCAGGGGGAACCCATGTCGGTGCTCTACCGGGTAGCCTCAGGGGAACACAAGCAACTGAAAATCCGGGAGGGAGACACGGTGATCATCTCCAGCCGACCTGTACCAGGCAACGAACGGGCCATAGCCCGGATTCTCAACCAGCTCTTCATGGCAGGCGCCCAGGTCTTTTACCAGGAAATCTCCCCTGTACACACATCCGGGCACGCCCATAGAGAGGAGCTGAAACTCATCCTCAACCTCATCCGACCCAGATTCTTCATGCCCATTCACGGCGAATTCCTCCACCTTGTCTTCCACTCCCAGCTGGCCCAGAGACTGGGTATGCCCAGGGAGAGAATAATTCTGGCCCAGGACGGATACGTGGTGGAACTCACCCAGGACAGCTTCTTCATCTCAGAGCACCTGGAAACAGAAGATATCATGATTTCAGGCAAGGGCATCGGTGATATAGGGCCCCAAATCCTGAGGGAGAGAATCCGCATGTCCCGCTACGGGGCCGTGGTGGCCGTGCTTCTGGTAGATCCCCAAGGACCCAGACTAGTTGGCAAGCCCAGGATCATTGCCCGGGGCCTATCAGAAGAAGGGGAAGCCATGGAAAACAAATTAAAGGAACTGGTAGAGGAACTGATAGCTACAGAACCCCATCTCCTGGAAGACGAAGACGCCCTCAAAGAGGCTGTCCAGAGGGTCCTTAAGCGTCACCTGGGCAAGAGCCTGGACCGACGTCCCCTCATCATCCCAGTAGTGGTGCGAGCGAACTAACTACACATGTATCAGACGTGCCCATTGGAGCCGAGGTGAGCCCCTCATGGGGAGCAGAAATGAGCATGCCACCCAACCCATCCAAAAACAACCTGCCAGAACCTGCCATAAAGAAGGGGTCCCCAAATTGGGACCCCTTACCTGGCTTTAAAAAGAAGAGACTACACCACTCCCTTCTCCTCCAGTTTTTTTAGCTCTCTCTCACCCAGCCCCAGCAGAGTACCATAAACAAAGGGGTTATCGGCACCCACGGGGCGGCAGAGCCACTTCACCCTGGGCGGGGTCCCCGTCATCTTCCAGGGCTGGTTGCAAATAGTGAGCTCACCGTAAATGGGGTCCTTGAACTTCTCCAGGCTTCCCCTTTCCCACCAGTTCTCGGTGTTCATGGTCTCCCAGGTGGAGCAGACCTTCCCCGGAACCACAACACCACCCTGTCCCGTCTCCTTGGCCTTGACATTGGCAGCCATGACCTTCTCAAAGATCTCCTGGTACTCCCTGTCCACCGTCCACTTCTCGATCTCTTTGTAAGCCTTCCTCATGTTCTCGAACTTGAGACGCTCGAAGATGGTGGGGTACTGCTCCCTGAGATCGGGCCTCTCAATCACCTCAGTGAGCAGGCTCCAGTTTACGTCGGAGAAACCGGAAAGGAAACAGAACCCGTCTTTGCACTTGAAGTAGGTGTAACAGAACACACCGGCATCCAGGTTGCCCACTCTTTCCACCGTCTCTCCAATGTCGTGGAAGTAAAGAAGACTGTAGTTTATCATACGGCCCAGGGCCTCGGCAGGGGAGACGTCGATCATCTGCCCTTTACCCGTGAGGTGCCTATAGTGCAGGGCTGTCAGAATGGCAAAAGCAGCATAGGCCCCTCCGCAGTACCAACCCATCCAGTTACCCTGCTTGGTGGGCACCTCCCACTCTTGAGGGTTGTCTGGGTCCTCTACATATTCACCCGAGACATAGGTGACACCGGACATGGCCTGGTCTACCACATCGGCGTCGGCCTTACCGCAGGCGGCTTTGGGGCCGTACTGGCCATAGGTGTAAATGGCACAATAGATAAGATCAGGCTTGATCTCCTTGAGCTGACGATAACCGATGCCCCACTGGTCCATCTGACCCGCCTTGTAGGTCTCGATGAGGACGTCAATGCGGTTGTCCACCAGCTTCTTGAGGAGTTCCCGCCCCTCTTCCC
This sequence comes from Thermodesulfobacteriota bacterium, assembly GCA_024274915.1. Classification (GTDB taxonomy): domain Bacteria; phylum Thermosulfidibacterota; class Thermosulfidibacteria; order Thermosulfidibacterales; family B14-G1; genus B14-G1. Next base: position 17,422 of record JAJSAC010000008.1, on the reverse strand, counting down.
TTTCCAAATTGAGGGTGACGTGAAACTTGTTCCGCCCCTCGTTAAGGTACGCCAAACCCTCCCCTCCATGGGTGATCCCAAAGGGGGTATAGGCCCTGGCGGGATCTCCCCCGGGAGGCTCCACTCGGATGACATTGGCCCCCATCTCCGCCAGAATGGAGGATGCAAAACAGCCACCCATGTTGGCATAGCTCAGGTCCAACACCCACATATCATCCATGGCCTCAGGCTTCTGCCTGGCATACTTGGGGTCGTCTTGTTCCCTTATCCACTCATCCCAAGGTTTGGTTTTGTCCACCATCTCTCCCACCTCCTCAGTCTTAAGGGAAGATCTTTCCGGACTTGCCATCCCAGTCATCAGGGGGAGTCCGTCCAATGAAATCGGCCCATTTGCCTATAACGCCCTGCTCTTCCAATTTCTTGAGCTCATCAACGGTTAGACCCAGGTACTTGGTGAAGACATACTCGTTGTCGAAACCCACGGACTTGCCCATCCACTTGATCCTCCCAGGGGTCTCGGAGAGTTTGGGGGCCACTCCCTCCTCCACTCCATCACCCAAGATGGCATCCTCAATATGCCACTTGAAACCCCGCACCTCGAAGTGCTCATCATAGTAGTGGTCCCTACCGCAGTACACCTTCTCAGCAGCAAAACCATACTGGCGGGCCAACTGGTCCACCTCCAGCCAGGTCTTGGTAGCCACCCACCCCTTCATTATGGAGAGGAGCTCCTGGGCATTCTCCTCTTTGGTTCTCTCCACGTTGGTGACAAACCTGGGGTCATCGGCCAATTCAGGTCTTCCCATGGCCTCACACAGGGCCTTGAACTGGTCATCAGTGGTAGCAGCCACTGCCACCAACTCTCCGTCCTTGCTCCTGAAGATGTCCGAGGGACAGATAGCCACATCCCTGTTGCCGTAACGATCCCGACCTTTGCCCACAAGGCCCTGATAGATCCAGGTCCAATCCATGGCCCTCATGATGTTCTCCGCCTGGGAGAACTCGATGTACTGACCTTTGCCCGTCCTGTCCCTGTAGTGGAGGGCAGCCAGTATGCCCACGGCAGCTTTGAGGGCACCATAATAGTCGCAGAGCCAGATGCCACTCTTCATGGGAAGACGGCCCGGGAAGCCTGATATCCACGCCAGACCACTCTCTGACTGGGCTATGGCATCGTAGCTGGGACGCTCCACGTAGGGACCCCACTGGCCAAAGCCATTGTTGGCAATGTAGATGAGACGGGGATTTATCTCCACCAGATCCCTGTAGCCCAATCCCCAGCGATCCATAGTCCCAGCCCTCAGGTTTTCCACCACCACGTCAGATTGGGCCACCAGCCTCTTGAAGAGCTCCTTACCCTCTTCGTGGTGGACATCAATGGCAATGTGGTACTTGTTCCTGGCCTCCTTGAGCCACCCTAAGGCCTGCTTCTTCCAGAAATGCCCCCAGGGGGTGAGGGAACGCATGGTATCCCCCATGCCCGGAAGCTCCACCTTGAAAACCGTGGCCCCGAACTCCGCCAAATAGGCGGGGGTGGCCGGCCCCAAGATGAGAGTACACAGCTCCACAATCTTAATATCTTTCAGGGCCTCATCTTTCTCGAAAACCTTCCCTAGAGCAAAGGTCTCTTCGGCCCACTGGAAGTAGTCGTTCTTCGCCATCTCCCATCCTCCTTATATCACACCTTTGGACTTGAGCTCCTCGAGCTTGGAAGAACCGCATCCCAGGAACTTTTTATAAATGAACTCATTGTCGGCTCCAACAGGTCTGCACAGCCATTTCACCCTGGCAGGGGTCTCCGTCATCCTGTTGAAAGCAGGATTGGCGATGGTAAGCTCGCCGTAATCGGGATCCTTGAATTTGCCAAAGGCACAGCGAATCCACCAGTGCTCTTCTGAAAGGGTATCCAGGGGAGTGTTCACCTTGGCAGTAGCTACCACGCCCACGGCATCAGGGGCCAAGTTGTGTTTCATAACCACATCGGTGACTTCCTGAGAGGTGAGATTCTTGGACCACTCTTCAATAACGTGATGGATCTTGGGCTGGTTCTCGGGATTGAGCCTGTCGAAGATGGTGGGGAACATGTCCTTCACATCGGGCTTGTTCATAATGTTACACAGATGGGCCCAGTTCACATCGGAGAAGCCCGAGATGAAGTTGGTTCCATCCTTGGTCTTCACAAAGGTGTAAGGGAAAACAGCTGAATCATAAGGCCCGATCCTGGGTCTCAACCTCTTGGCCTGGTGGTACCACTGGATATGGTAGTCGCAATATTTGAGCAATCCTTCGGGAGGAGCTACGTCTATGAACTGGCCCTTCCCACTCTCCATCCTCCAAATCAGGGCCACCAGAATCCCATAGGCAGCCCAGCACCCGCCAGCATACCAGCCCATCCAGTTACCCTCTTTGGTAGGCACCCGACACTCCTCAGGGATCTCAGGCTCATCAGGCTCACCAGTAATGGCCATAATGCCACCCCGAGCTTGGTCAGCAATATCGTAATCGGGTTTGGTACTATTCCTCTCGGCCTCGGGACCGAACTGGCCATAGGTGTGAATGGCACAGTATATGAGCCTGGTATTGAGCTGGGAAAGCTGCCTGTAGCCTATTCCCTTCTCGTCGGCTTCTCCCGGCTTGAAGGTCTCTATGATCACATCGGCACGGAGGGCCAGCTCCTCATAGAGCTCTCTACCCTCCTGGGTCTCCAGATTGAGAGTGACATGATACTTGTTGCGCCCCTCGTTTAGGTACCCCAACCCTGTATCCTTGTGAATCATTCCATAGGGAGTGAACTTCCTTGCCACGTCCCCTCCAGGGGGCTCCACCCGGATGACAAAGGCGCCCAACTCCGCCAACAAAGAGGAGGCAAAGCATCCTCCCATGTGAGCCCTACTCACATCTATAACAACCACATCTTCTAAAGCCTCAGGCTTTTTATGGGCATACCTGGGATCGTCCTGCTCCCTTATCCAGTCTTCCCAAGATTTGCTTTTGTCTATACTCATCTCCTCACCTCCCCTCCAAATTTACGGATAGAAGAGCCCTTTCTTACCGTCCCAATCCTCAGGCGGTTTGGCTCCAACCCTATCTGCCCACTTCCCTATGATGCCCTTATCTACTAACTCTTGGTAACTCTCTTGAGAAAGACCAGCTATCCTGAAGAATACATGCTCATTGTCAAACCCCACTGGCCTGGAAGTCCACTTCATTCGGCCCGGAGTTTCAGACATCTTTGGCACAGGCCCCACCTCCGCCACTTCACCGTAAAGGGGATCCTCAAACTTATAAACAGCGCCCCTGGTGTTCCAATGCTCGCTTTCGTACTGATCTTTGGCATTGAGGACGGGAGTAGCGGCAAATCCGCATTTGACGCCCAGCTCATCTATCTCCGCCACCGTCTTACCCCGGGCCCACTCCCTCACGGCTTCAAGGATCACGGTCGCATTCTCCTTCTTGAGCCTCTCCAGAGGATCCCTGAACCTGGGATCCTTGGCCAACTCAGGCTTACCCATGGCCTCACAAAGCCCGGCAAACTCCTCCTCAGTAAAAGCAGCTATGGCTACCAAGCCATCCTTGGCCTTAAACACGTCCGACGGACAGAGGGCCAGATCCCTATTGCCAGCCTGGGGTCTATTCTCCCCTGTGAGATGGGCGTAGATCCAGGTCCAATCCAGCCAGCGCATAAGGTTCTCGCCCTGAGAGAATTCAATAAACTGGCCCTTGCCCGTCTTCTTGGCATAGAAGAGAGCGGCCAGAAGGGCTACAGAAGAGGTACAGGCCCCGGTAAAGTCACCGATCCACACTCCAGCCTTCAAGGGAGGCCTGCCAGGGAAGCCCGAAATGGTCATGAGACCACTAACGGCTTGGGCAATAGCATCGTAGCTGGGGCGCCCCTGGGCATATGGGCCCCACTGGCCAAAACCGTTATTGGCCAAATAAATTATGCTGGGATTCACTTCTTTCAAATCCCTGTAGCCCACACCCCACTTGTCCATGGTACCCGCCCTCAGGTTCTCCACCACCGCATCCGACTTTTTGGCCAGATCCAGAAAGATCTCCCTGCCTTCAGGCTTCCTCAAGTCTAGACCCACGTGGAACTTGTTGTGGTTTTGCTCTTCAAAAGCAGGAGAGAGGTTCTTCCAGAAGAATCCATATGGTGTGACGTACCGCATAGTATCCCCCATACCCGGCAGCTCAACCTTTATCACCTCCGCACCAAAATCGGCGAGCCAGTCGGGAACAGCAGGCCCAAAGATGAGAGTACACACTTCCAGAACTCTGACTCCTTTCAGTGCCTCGGGCTTTAAAAACGCCTTTTGGGGATCCAAAACCTCCGCTGCCCATTGGAAAAAATTACTACCCATTCCGCACCCCCACAACCGTTTTGGATAAAACTTTATTTTCCATGTAGAGGAAAGGTCCAGGAACTGTCAAGGGAGATTTTTGCCCACAGTTAATTGTATTTATTGAAGTCTAACTCCCGGGGTCTAGATGCTGATCACCAAGGAGATCCCTTCTCGCCCCTTTGATAAAAGGCACCGTGGCAAGAGCAACAAAGCAAGCCACTCCAAATATAGCCATACAGTCCTGGAAAGCGAAGATGTAACTCTTTAAGGTGAGCATTCCCTGTAAGAAGGCCTTTAACTGGGTCTGAATCCAGTTGGCCGGCTGGCCATGGGCTATCAGATAGGCCTTTAATTGGGCAAAGGAAGGGGTCAAGAGAGGGTGGGAATAATCCAGCTTACTCGTCATACCCAAAAAGTGAAGGTACTTCCTGGCCTCCATATGGGACGTGGCAAAGGCAGTTCCCATGGCCCCGGCAATGAACCGGACAACATGGATCATGGAGGCCCCGGTGTCCAAGTGCTTCTGGGAGAGGCAAGCCAGGCTCATGTAATTGAGGGGCGTGAAAACCGCTCCCACAAAGCCAATATAAAAAGCGATGAGGAGAACCAGAGTAGACTTACTGGTATATGCGTCGGCCCCACTCAGGAGGTGAAACCCCACAGCCATACCCACCAGGGCAGCGGCCATCACCCTCTTTCCCCCCAGGCGATCAGTCAGTCGCCCAACCATAACTCCAACGGCACCATTGATGAGGGCTCCCGGTAGCAAAAGGAGTCCCGAGAGGAAAGTCGGATACATCCTGAACTTCTCCAGGTAGATGGGTATGAGATAGAAAGACCCATAGATGGCCCCTCCAAAAACCAGCCGTATAAGCATGGTGAGAGAGAAATCCCGTACACCGAAAATGGAAAGGTCCAGGAAGGGATGTTCCTGCTTCAATTCCCACCAGAGGAAGAGGGGAAAAGTGATGGCCGCCACCACAAATAGGGAAAGTATGTAGTCCGAGGCCAGCCATCCCTTTTCCTGGCCCTTAGACAGAGCGATAAGGAGAGACGAAATAAAAACGGTAGAAAGGAGGAAACCGAGAACGTCGGGGGGCACCGGCTTGGCCTTGCCCTCCCCAGGCCGAAGAACCAGATAGGCCCCGTACCAGAGGGTTATGCCTATGGGCAAATTGATATAAAAGGCCCATCTCCAGCTGAAGTGCTGGGTCATGTATCCACCTAGAGTGGGTCCCAAAGCAGGACCCATGGTGGCACCAAGGCCAATAAGGCCCATGGCCAATCCCCTCTGCTGGGGAGGAAAGGCCGTGAAGATGAGAGAAGTGACTGTAGGAATTACCAGCCCCTCCCCTACCCCCTGAAGGACTCGCCCTAAAATCATTTCTTCCATGGTGCGGGCCTGACCGCAGAAGGCACTCATAGACGTGAAAAGAACCAATCCAAAGAGGAAAAGATTCTTATAACCCATCCTCTCAGAGAGGCGTTTAAACATGGGCATGGAAACAGCGGCCGCCACCATGTAAGAGATGACCACCCATTGGATATCATAGAAATCGGCGTTAAGGGCGGCCATCATGTGGGGGATGATCACATCCACTACCGTGGTGTCCAGGATCACCATCAAGAGGGAAGGAATCGCCACCGCCGCAACCAGCCAGTGATAAGCCACCCCCCTATGCTCGACCACAGCCTCCACCCTTCACCTCTGAAACCAGGGTTCCGTCATGTGATTTCCACCGTGGCCCCCCTCTCTTTGTCCCGTACCAAGGGCCAGGTATCCCCAAGCCACTATTCAGCCCCCTCCTAGGCAGGCCTTGTCAACTCCTTCACGTAGACTATGGGGCCATCCTTTCTGATAATCATGGTCCCCCTCCTCTCCAGAACCCATCCACTATCCCTTCTACCCCCAAAGGGATCCCGGGGAGAAAGGTAGAGAAACTCCGGATCCCAGTATACCCTGCCATACAGGGCCTCCAGCCTCCCCTTGGCCCCCAAAGGAGGGGGACCAAAGGCATAGGCAATAAGGGGATACCTGGTCCTCACAGCCTCCTCCACAATGGCCTGGTCCGACCCCATGGCCTTTACAGCTATATAAGGACCAAAAACCTCTATGTCGGGTATCTCTTTGGTATAGACAACGGTAGGCTTGATCCAGTCTCCTTCAGGAGGGCCACCCAGAAGAAGGGTCCCTTTGATTCGCTCCAGGGCCTGCTCAAAAAGCACCTTCGTCCTCTTTGCCTTGATGGGACCATAGTCCACCTCAGGGTCTAAGGGGTCTCCCACCTTAATCTTTTCCGCCTCGGTTATAAGGGCCTCCAAGAAAGGTCTCACCAGGGACCCATGGACCAAGGCCCGCTTTATGGTGGTGCAGTACTGCCCCCCGTTCAGGAAGGCCCTTCTGGCAGCAAAAGTGGCCGCTTTATCCACATCGGCCTTGGAAAAGACCAGGACAGGTGGCATTCCTCCAGGTCCAGCGTAGATAACCTTGTCGAACTCGTCTATGGCCCGGGCATAGATCCTGCCTACCTCCCCCGAGCCCGAAATAAAGAAGACCCTCACCTCTGGATCCTCTACGCACTCCCAGCCGAATTCTCTGTTGTCCTTACCCACCACCAACTCTACCGCCTCCTTCCAAGGCTGGCACACCTCTCCCATGATCTGGGCCGCTCTGGGAGTAAGGGAAGAGAGGCTAAACCTGAGCTTGTTTCCACCCAAAAGGGCTGCTCCCCCCCACCGAGCAAACATGACCGTGGGGCCATCATAGGGGAAAATGGCCCCTACAAGACCATAGGGCACCCTGTCCCCTAACAGGCCCGCCTCTTCATCCATGGTGAAAAGGTGCTCTACGGTGAGACGTATCTCCTCCCCCGACACCTTGACCGCCTGTCCAATATCCAACGCCAGGGCCTCCTGGAAGTCCTCACAGCAGGCTCGGATTCTCTTGCCCATCTCCTTCAGAACCTCCAGCCTCTCGTCCAAAGGTGCCCACGGAGACTTCATCTCCACCTCCTCACCCATGATCTCCCACGAGAGATTACTCCGGAGCACCGGAAAAGGTCAACGAATAGAACCAACACCAATCTCCCACCTTGATGCATTTCCTTTCGGTGTGTTAACTGGCCCCAACAGGACCCCTCAATGGAAAGGAGAAAGGACCATGGAGCCCACGGTCATCACCAAGGTAGAACCTCCTCTGGGATGGGTAATATTCAATCGCCCCCAGGTGAAAAACGCCTTCAACCTCCGGATGTGGGAGGAGGTGCCCGCGGCCATCGCCCGCATAGCCCAGGACCCCCAGGTGGGGACTATTATTTTAAGAGGAGAAGGGGGCAACTTCGGCGCCGGTGCCGATATCAAGGAACTCTTAGAATACTCCCAGGACCCTCTCCTGGCCCAGGCCTACGCCCAAAAAGTGAATCTCTGTTTCTCCACCATGGGCCAAGTGGAAAAACCCATGATGGCCTTGGTAGAGGGCTATACCCTGGGGGGAGGAGCCATGGTGGCAACTGCTTGTGATTTACGGGTGGTTTCCGAAAGAGCCACGGTGGGCATACCACTGCCTCGTCTAGGCCTGGCCGTGGAGCCCCTAGGGATCAAAAGGCTCATGGAAACAGTAGGCCTCTCTTGGGCCTCCAAGTTTCTCCTCACAGCAGACCCCATCCCCCAGGAGGAACTTAAACTCTCAGGGTGGGCCAGCAGCGTTGTGCCCCATGAAGAACTGGAAGAAGAGGCCCGAAACTTGGCGGAACGCATCCTAAAGAACTCTCCCACAGCCATCCAAATGACCAAGCGCATCATCCACGAATGGCTCAAGTCGCCGTTGGAGCGGAAAGAGAAAACCCTGGACGCCGCCTTTGCCCGGTGTATGCTTGGGGAAGAGTTCCAGGAAGGGGCCAGGGCTTTCATAGAGAAAAGGAAGCCCCGCTTCTTCCCCTGAGCCTCACCAAAGGTAACAGGCCACCCGACGGCCGCCTCCCACATCCCTCAGAGGAGGGGGCTCTTCCCGGCAGATCCTCCGGACATGAAGGCATCGGGGATGGAAAGGGCACCCCGGAGGGGGATCTAGGGGGCTGGGTACATCCCCTAAGGGTGGAAGAGTGTCCAGATGGGCCTGGGAGGGGTCGGGCACGGGCACCGAACTCACCAACAGCCGACTGTACGGATGAAGGGGGTCCCTCACCAAATCCCCGGCAGGCCCAACTTCCACCACCTTTCCCAGGTAAAGGACCATGATTCTATCGGCAACCTGTCCCACCAAACTGAGGTTGTGGGAGATGAAGATATAAGAGAGACCCCTCTCCTCCATGAGTTCCAGCATGAGATTAAGCACCTGGGCCTGTACAAAGACATCCAAACTGGAGGTAGGCTCATCGGCCACAACCACCTGAGGGTTCAGCACCAAAGCCCGGGCAATTCCCACCCTCTGACGCTGTCCACCGCTAAACTGGTGGGGATACTTGTCCAAGTCACTCCGAGAAAGACCTACCCGTTCCAACAGATCGGCCACCCGTTCCCGGGCCTCTGCCGGGGAGGATACCACCCTATGGACCAGAAGGGGCTCCATGAGCATGGTGGCAACCTTCATCCTGGGATTGAGGGACGAGAAGGGATCCTGAAACACTATCTGCACCTGCTTTCGGAAGGGTCTCATGTCCTTCTCGTCCAGGGAGTAAACATCTTCCCCGCGGAAGTATAGATGACCACCATCAGGCTCCTCCAACCGGAGGGCCAGCCGGGCCAAGGTGGACTTACCACACCCAGACTCCCCCACCACCCCAAGAATCTCCGAGGGCATGAGTGTAAAATCCACCCCGTCCACAGCCTTCACCACCCCTTTGAGCCGCCCCAAAGGGGTCTTGATGGGGTACACCTTCCGCAATCCTTTGCCCTCGAGGATGGGTTCCATCACTCTCTCACCACCACGGCGGGGTAGCCCCTCCTTCTCAACCACCGGCGCCGCTTCTCTGCCGTAGTCCTGGAGAAGAAAGGCCCTACCCTCACTCGATAATAGACAACACCATTCACTACCGCCCTCCTCACCCTCACAGAGGAGAGGCTGGCCAGTAAAGTCCTCTGTAGGGCATAGGCACGCTGGGGCTCCACAAAGGAGCCCACCTGAACATAATAAACCCCAACGGGCACCAGGACCCTGGGGCGGGCAGGCAAAACGGTGAGCCGGACCTTAGCTATGCCAGGTCCTATCATGCCTATTGCCTTGGCCGCAGCGTAGGAGAGGTCTATGATCCTGCCTTTAACGAAGGGGCCACGGTCATTGATACGTACCACCACCGAGCGACCGTTGCCCAGATTTAGGACCCTCACATAGGTACCGAAGGGTAGGGTCCTGTGGGCGGCAGTGTAGTCGTACATGTTGTAAACCTCTCCATTGGCCGTTTTCCGTCCATGAAAATCCCAGCCGTACCAGGAGGCTACACCTACTTGGACCCACCCTGGCCTGGGAGGGGGATAAAGCACCCGGGGTACCCGGTGGTATCCACCACCACACCCCACGAGGAAGAGCAGAAGCCCTACGGGAAGGAGGCGTCGGGGGTTACCCACTCCCCTTCCCTCCTCTCCCTCACAATGGAAGCGTAAGCGTTGTGCTGGTGAATGGACTCCTGGCTCTCCATCTCCACAGAAAACCAAGTGATGCGGCCATCAGCCTGGAGCTTAAGGGCTATCTCCCTCACCACATCCTCCACAAAAACGGGGTTATCGTAGGCCTCTTCCGTCACGAACTTCTCATCCTCCCTCTTGAGTAAGGGGTAGACACGGGAACTACCACAGGATTCAGCCGTCTCTATGAGCTCCTCCAGCCACACCATCCTGTTGAAACGGATAAAGACCTTCACCACCCCTCTCTGACCATGGGCTCCCCGGTCGCTGATCTCTTTGGAACAGGGACATACGCTGGTGATGGGCACCTCCACACCCACCCTGAGATCATAGTTGTTCCGGGCATCCAGAGTAGCCAACAGGTGGCAGTCGTATCCCATGACACTCTTCTCCCCCGAGACTGGAGCCTCCTTCTCGACAAAGTATGGGAAAGATATCTCCACATGAGCCGCCAGGGCAGGGATGCGTTCCTTCATTTTGCCCAGGATCTCCCTCACCCGGGCCACATGAATGCGCCACCGGTACTCGTTCAATATCTCCACAAAACGGCTCATGTGGGTGCCCCTGAAGTGGTGGGGCAGGGATATGAAGAGGTTGATGCGGGCCACGGTAGGCTGCTCCCTGTGGGCCCTGTCCAACACAGTGATGGGGTAACGGAGGCCCTTCACCCCCACCCTATCTATTTCCAAACGCCTATGGTCCCTCTCACTCTGGAGATCCCTCACCACGCCTCCACGGGTTGAAACCAAGAAAACGGAGCATGTTCCTCTTGTGGGTCCCCTCCCATAGCACCTTGCCGCAGGATGGACAACGCCAGAAACAGGGAGAGGTGAGATAGACATAGTCCGGCACCAGGTCCTTCACCTCCTCTCTCTCCACTTCTATCAAAAGCCCGTTGCAATCAGCACACCGGGCCCTCCCCCTGACAGGAAAATGGGAGAGCACCTCCTTCAACTGCTGGGGCAAACGGGTGTCCTTCACCAGAAAAGTCTTGCGGGGAGCCAAGATGGGCTCCGCTGCCAGCCTTCTGTCCCTAGTCATGAGAATCCTCCCGCTCTCCAGGGTGACATAGATCAGGAAATCATCCGGAGCCCTATGGAAATAGAGGATGTCATAGCCCAGAATCCTGAGCCACCGGGCGAGACGACCCAGCATCACGTCGGCCACAAAGGCTACTTCCCCTACTTCAGTCTCCTTTTCCAGTAGAGATACTCGGTGAAAATCTCCGCCCATACGGCAAACTCTTCGAAAGCTCCTATCTCTCCTCGGCGATACCTTTCGTAAAAAACATCAGACCCCATAGCATACTTCTCCTCAAAGAACCAAAGCTGCCTCTCAAGCCTCTTAATGCGCTTCTTGGGGTCCCCTCCCTTAGCCAAAAGGGGAACGTTTTCCATGGCCAGACTCATTCCCCAGCCTGCCTTCCGAGGCCAGAAGATGAATTTCTCTTCCCACTCTCTGGCAAACCTAGCCAATGTACACCTCCCCTTCACGTCTCTCCGCCCCGGGGAACATCCCCCAGACGGGCATACACCTCCCTCCTGGACGTACCATACAGGACTTTCAAGATTTTGGCCACATCCCTGAGACTGAACCCCTCCTCCAAGAGCCTACGCCCCTTCTCCTCCCAAGGCTCTTTTCGATCCTCCCCCCCCATCACCAGGAGAACCACCTCTCCCTTTACTTCCTCCCGGGCAGCCAAGACCTCCCTCACCGTGGAGAGGGTACCCCTGATGAACTCCTCATGGACCTTGGTGAGTTCCCGGGCCACCACGGCCTCCCGGTCTCCCCACACTTGGATCATCACCCCCAGAGTTGTTAGTATCCGCCGGGGAGACTCAAAGAAGAGATGCACACCTGGGAAAGCCTCCACCTCTTTGAGAAAAGCCCTCAGCTCACCCTCTTTCCTCGGAGGAAACCCCCAGAAAACCACGGGACGAACGGGCAGCCCTGAGGCCACCAGGGCCGTTAAAATGGAGGATGGACCGGGTACGGGCACCACGGTAATGCCAGCCCCCACTGCCTCCTTCACCAATCGCCAGCCAGGATCGGACAGGAGAGGAGTTCCCGCATCAGTGATGAGGGCCACCCTCTCCCCCTTCATCAGACGCTCCAAAATATAGGGGACCCTCTGGGCTTCCTTGGGGCCATAATAACTCACCAGGGGTTTACTGATACCATAGTGGGACAGGAGTTTCCTGCTGTGGCGGGTATCCTCGCAGGCGACAAGGTCCACCTCTTTCAAGACTCTGAGGGCCCTGAGGGTGATATCTTCCAGGTTTCCAATGGGGGTGGAGACTATGTAGAGGACACCCGCTTCCCTATCCATGAGAAAATCTATAACGAGTGACGGCAAGCAAAACAAGGGGAAAGGTGATCGGCCCACCGTTGCCCATTATCCAGGGCCTATGTTAACAAAGGAGCCACCACCACTGGGAGGTGAACCATGGCGGAACCCCTACCATCTTACCGCGGATGCTTCGGCTGCGGAAGGGACAACCCCATAGGAGTAGCCCTTCATCTGGAGTGGGACGGAGAAAAGGTGAAAGCACCCTTTGTCCCCAAAAAGGTGTACGCAGGCTTTGAAGGGGTGATCCATGGAGGCATAGTGTGCACTCTTCTGGACGAGGCCATGTGGTGGGCCATCGCCGCCCAAGAGAGGAAATGTACCGTCACCGCCGACATGAAGGTCCAGTTCCACCGCCCCGTCACCACAGAGGAAAGCTACACCGTGGAGGGATGGGTGAAAGACCGTCCCAGGAGCCGCATCTACGTGGCCGTGGCCCGGGTCCTGGATGAAGAAGGCAGGGTCTGCGCCCAGTCCGAGGCTCGCTTCGTAGTCCTACCCGATAGAGAATGGGACAGGTTCCTGAAGGGTCTCACAGATCCCAGCTTCTTCCTCCAGGGAAATGAATAGCATCCAACGGGCTGACGATTATCTCAGCTCCGCCCTCATCTACCTTATACCCCTCTCATTCCCAGTGGGATACCTCCTTCGCCAATCCATGCCCGCATTCACCTGGACGGCCACTCCTGCCCTCTTCATCATCATGTTCTGCTCCACCTTCGGTCTCACCTGGCAGGCTTTCCTCCATCCCCAGGAACACCTGCGCCCCCTCATTCTAGGCCTGACCCTCCAACTCACGGCTCTGCCCCTCATTGCCCTGGCCGTCACCCACCTTTTCTATCCCCATCACCCCCTATGGCGAGTGGGACACCTCTGTGTTGCAGCGTCCCCGGCAGCCATCTCCACCATCATCTGGAGCCGTATTTCAGGAGGGGATGTAGCCCTAGGAGTCATAGCCGTGGGAGCCCACGTCCTCCTCATCCCCATAGCCGCCCCTCTCATCCTCAAGCTCACAGTAGGCAAGAGCGTTCACGTGCCCTTCATCCCCCTGGCGGAAAAGCTCTTCATAGCTGTGCTTCTCCCCACCATTCTGGCCCTCATTGTCTACCGCTTCTACCCCACAGAACGGGTGAAGCCAGCCATGGGAGTGACAGCCAAAGTGGGCATGCTCTACATGATTGTCCTCAACACCTCCGTGGCTGCCCTGAACACCCCCTTAAACCTCAACGTCCTAATGGTCCTGGGGGTCATGACCATTCAGGTTTCCCTCTTCTACTCCACGGGATACCTGGCTGGTTGGTTGTTGAAGCTACCTCCCAAGAGTCGCATCACCCTCACCTACTACCTGGGCATGAAGAACAACGGCGCCGCCCTGGTCATGGCCCTGGCAGGTTTCCCCCCCCAAGCCACCCTCCCCGTGGCCCTGGCCATCGCCTCCCAGCAACCCATAGCCAGCGTCATAGACAGACTATGGCGCCACAGACACGGTGAACCCGGCCTTTCCTGACAAGGTACAAACCCTAAAAACTTCTACACATTGGCTTGCCATTTTCACTTGAAAGCCTAAATCGTTCCAAAACATAATGAGTAAGGCATAAAAAACCCTCCATGAGACCTGTGATTGCACCCCACGGCCGGGTAGACTATACTACCTAGCAGCCTTACTAAAAAGTCATTTTGAGGAGAGCCCGGTGAAGGAGAAGTCTAAAGACTTCAAACAGCTGCCCAGCAACATAGAAAACCAGGAGACCCAGAAGGAGACTCCCAAAAAACGGGGCAGAAAAAAGAGGAACAAAGGAAACCCAACCCCCAACAATGGAGCCAATCTCGGTTTTGAAACCACCTTGTGGGAAGCGGCTAACAGGCTCCGGGGGCACCTGGATGCTGCCGATTACAAACACGTGGTCCTTGGCCTCATATTCTTGAAATACCTCTCCGACGCCTTTGACGAAAAGCGGAGGAGACTGGAGGAAGAGATATCCAATCCCTCCAGTCAGTGGTTCGTGGAAGAAGAGAGGGCCCGTTACGAGGTGCTGGAGGACAAGGACGAGTATCTCTCAGAAAATGTCTTTTATGTACCTCCCCAGGCCCGCTGGTTAGCCACCAGGGACAAGGCCAAGCAACCGGAGATAGGACGCATCATCGACGATGCCATGGTGGCCATAGAAAAGGAAAACCCCAGCTTGAAGGGTGTCCTCCCCAAGATTTACTCCAAGCCCGACCTGGACAAACGCCGCTTAGGGGAGCTGGTGGACCTCGTAAGCACCATTGGCCTGGGAGACAGGGAAAGCCGCTCCAAGGACATCCTGGGCCGGGTATACGAGTATTTCCTGGGCCAGTTTGCCAGTGCCGAGGGGAGAAAAGGGGGAGAGTTCTATACCCCTAGGTGCATCGTCCGACTGTTAGTGGAGATGATTGAGCCTTACAAGGGTCGAGTTTATGACCCCTGCTGCGGCTCCGGTGGCATGTTCGTTCAGAGCGAAGAGTTCATCAAGGCCCACGGTGGACTCATTGGAGACATCTCCATTTACGGCCAAGAGTCCAATCCCACCACCTGGCGACTGGCCAAGATGAACCTTGCCATTCGAGGCATTGAAGCCAACCTCGGGCCCCATGCAGCAGACACCTTCCACAACGATCTCCACCCCACCCTCAAGGCCGACTTCATCCTGGCCAATCCTCCCTTCAATCAAAAAGCCTGGGGCCAGGAAGCCCTAAAGAAAGACGTGCGCTGGAAATTCGGCATTCCCCCGGCCAACAACGCCAACTACGCCTGGGTACAGCACATCATCCATCATCTTTCCCCTCTGGGTATAGCGGGATTCGTTCTGGCCAACGGGTCCCTCTCTTCCAACCAGAGCGGAGAAGGGGAAATCAGAAAGAGGATATTGGAGGCCGACCTAGTGGACTGCATAGTGGCCCTTCCACCCCAACTCTTCTACAGCACCCAGATCCCGGCCTGCCTCTGGTTCATCGCCAGGGACAAGTCGGGCAACCCCACCAAGGGAGGAGGCCCCCTGCGCAACCGCCAGGGAAAGGTCCTGTTTATAGATGCCCGGAAAATGGGAGTCATGGTGGACCGGACCCACCGGGAACTCACAGATGAAGAGATAGCCAAGATCGCCCGAACCTATCACGCCTGGCGGGGCGAAGAGGGCTCAGGCGAATACAAAGATGTTCCCGGCTTCTGCAAGAGCGCCACCTTGGAAGAAATCCGGGAGCACGATTACATACTCACCCCTGGTCGTTATGTGGGGGTAGAGATCCAGGAAGAAGACGACGAGGTCTTTGAAGAGAAGATGGCGGAACTGACCGCCAAGCTTTACGAGCAGTTCGAAGAAGCCCACCGGCTCGAGGCGGAGATCAAGAAGAATCTGAAGGTGCTGGGATATGGACGATAGACTCACCTTCGAAAAACTTGCTGGGGCCATTCAGCATGTTCACGAGCATTTCTCGGCTCAGGCAATCAGAGCGGTAAACATCAGCCTCACCCTCCGAAACTGGCTCATTGGCGCCTATATTGCCGAGTATGAACTACATGGTTCAGATCGGGCCAAATACGGCGACCGACTGCTCGGTGAACTTTCCAGAGAGCTGCGCAAGCATGGAATCAGCAATACCGGACGCCGACAATTGTACAATTACCTGGCTTTTTATCGTACCTATCCACAGATTGTGCGGACAATGCCCGCACAATTCCGACGTTTGCTTCCCAAAACCATTGATGGCAAGAAAGTGCGGACACCGTCCGCACAATTGGCTATTGCGCCTGAAAAACTTGTGAGCAGCTTATCCTACAGCCATTTTGAGCTTCTTGTTGCCATTGATGATAACCTCAAACGCGCCTTCTACGAGATCGAGTGCATCCGCGGCAACTGGTCGGTGCGGGAACTCAAACGCCAGATCGCCAGCCTGTACTACGAAAGGTCGGGGCTTTCCCAGGACAAAGAGAAGCTGGCTGAACTTGTCCACTCTTCTGCAGAGCATAGCGAACCCCGGCTCGCCATTCGCGATCCTTACGTCTTTGAATTCCTGGGCCTCAAACCGGCCGAAGTGATGAGTGAATCTAGATTGGAAGATCAATTACTGGACAAACTGCAGGAATTCCTGCTGGAATTGGGCCACGGGTTCTGCTTTGAGGCCAGGCAAAAGCGGATTCTCATCGGCGACACCTACGGCTTTGTGGACCTGGTCTTTTACCACCGCATCCTTAAATGCCACGTGTTGATTGAGCTCAAGGTGGACGCCTTCTCCCACGAATATATCGGGCAGCTGAACACTTACGTGAGCTGGTACAAGCAAAACATGATGACCGACGGTGACAACCCACCTGTGGGCATTCTGCTCTGCACTCAGAAGGATCAAACCTTGGTGGAATACGCCCTGGCAGGAATGGACAACAACCTCTTCGTATCCCGCTATCAACTGGAGCTCCCCAGTAAAGAAGAGATGCAACGGTTTCTGGAAGAAAAGAGGCGGGAGATGGAGAAATGAATGGACAAATCAACCTGCACCAAAGAACTCTGTGCAACGAACTATTGCACAAATTGACGCTTATACACCATCGCCTAACCCGTGCTCTGTCGGAGGAGATCAAGAGCAGTCTGACGAGTGTGGAGGAACTGGAGAGGGAGTTAGGGAAGTCATGATAATTTTAACACAGAACGGCTGGATGAGGCCATCTGGAAGAATCTGGAAACGCTGGGGTATGAGAAGGAATCATGGTGATGCGATTTTTCATGGGATGCCCCGGCGTTATTTTAGGAAAACGGGATATATTAAAATAACACGGCGCGTTATTTTAGGAACGGATAATAAGGCAACGAGGGATCGGTATGAAGCGTGGACTCACTGGGGAGTACCGAGTTTTGAAGCCACCTTGCGGGAAGCAGCCAGCAGGCTTTGGGGGCACCTGGATGTTGCCGATTACAAACACATGATCTTTGGCCTCATATTCTTGAAATAGTTTAACTCATCTTTGAAGCCTTTTTCTCTTTTCCCCGACATATTTCCCCTATCCATGGGCATATATAGTTTTCCACAGGTCTGAGGTCACCAACATCTAGTGTCATGGATTTAAATCTATATCTTGACATACCCCTATAAAGTG
>JAJSAC010000077.1 GCA_024274915.1 Thermodesulfobacteriota bacterium | reverse complement strand
TTACTTCGACAAAACCATCAAAGAACTCAGAGACTTACTGGGTCTCACCGTAGTCCTGGTCACCCACGATCTGGACACCATAGAGTCCATTGTGGATAGAATGGTGGTCCTCCTGGAAGGGAAGGCCCTGGTGGAGGGAACGCCCCAGGAGGTGGCAAGATTCCCCCACCCATGGATTCAGGACTACTTTTACGGAAGGAAGGAAGGGAAGGCTTGGAGAGGAAGATAAACTACACTTTGGTGGGACTATTTATCGCGGGGAGCACCCTCCTCCTCGTCCTGGCCCTTTTATGGCTGGGAAAGGTGGAGTACGAGCAGGAGTACGACCACTACACCGTGTACTTCCGGGAGTCGGTGTCCGGGTTGAACGTAGGCTCTCCAGTGAAATACAGGGGCATCAAGGTGGGCACGGTAGAAAATCTCTCCATTGCCCCCCAAAACCCCGAACTGGTGAAGGCCGTTATCAAAGTGAAGAGGGGCACACCTATCCGCCAAGACACCCGGGCCCATCTGGCCTACCAGGGCATCACAGGTCTAGCTTACATAGAGCTCACCGGTGGAACCCGCCACTCCCCACCCCTGAAGCCCAGAAGTGTGCCTCCCTACCCTGAGATAAAGACCAAGCCCTCCATCATCACTCGGCTGGACCAGGTGATCACCAAACTGAGCCAGAAGACCGAAACCCTGGTCACCCGACTCACCCTCCTCCTCTCCCCTGAGAACCTCCAGTCCCTGAGTACAACCTTGAAAAACCTATCCCTCCTTTCCACGTCCCTGGCCTCCCAGCGCAGAGAGATAGAGGCCACCCTTCAAAATCTGGCCGCTACATCCCAGGAACTGCCCGCCTTGGTAGAGGAAACTCGGACCGGGGTAAGAGGGATAAGGAAGGTATCCACCAAAACAGAACAACTCCTGGACCTCTTCACCAGAGACGAAACCCAAGTGACCCAACTGTTGAAAGAGATCCACCTATTTATACAAAACCAAGGGGAGCCCTTGGCCATCTCTGCCCGAATCTCCCTGGAAGAGCTGAAGGCCACCCTGGAAGAGGCCCAGGAGACCCTGGAAACCATGAAAAGGACCCTTCAAAACCTGGAGTCCAATCCTTCCCGGATCATCATGGGAGGCCCTCCCAGAAAACCGGGGCCGGGGGAGTGACATGAAAAAGGTACTGTTATCCTTGGTGTTACTCTTCACCTTGGGCTGTGCCACAAGCCACCACGCCCAAGTATCCTTCGTTCTCCAACCCCAACCCTCACCACCCCCCTGCAAAGGGGGAGGGACCTTGACCCTGACCACCCTGACAGCAGACGCCCCTTACTCAACACCCCTCATGGCCTACTCCCTGGCTCCCCTAGAAGTCGAGTTCTACGCCTATCACCAATGGGCCGCCCCCCTTCCCAAGCTGGTGACCCAGAGCCTGAGGGAAAGCCTTTACAGGTGGGGATGCTTCACCCTGACCCCATATGCCCCGGACCACTTTCTCCTTAAAGGCAGGATCTTGCAGTTCCTCCACCGCTTCCAGGGTGAAGGATCCTGGGGAGAGGTGTCCATCCACTTCTCACTAATGTACAAAGATAGAGTGCTGGCCCAAAAGACCTTCCAAGCCCGGGCCCCAGCCCACCCAAACACCCCCAAAGGTGGAGCAGAAGCCCTAAACCAGGCCCTGAGAAGAGTGATAAGGGAGCTCATGACATGGCTGGAGATAGAGACAAAGAGTACAGAGGCCGAATAAAGGCCAAGAATCTCACCCCCTACCGGGTGAAGGTGCGGGAAAGCGATTTGCTCATCCTCACCCCCACTCCCCGGGAGAAGGAAGCCTTGGAAGTCCTTCTCACCGTCAGACTCCCTCTGGAAGCCTACATAGACCTCCACCCAGATTTTGCAACCTCCCTGGTACCCCTAGAAGTGGAGCCTGGAGCCCCAGATATTGTGAAGGTCATGGCTAGGGCAGCCAACGCCACAGGAGTGGGACCCATGGCAGCAGTGGCAGGAGCCATCGCCCAGGCTGTGGGAGAAAGGCTGGCCCAGTGGGAGCGAGAAGTGGTGGTGGAAAACGGAGGCGACATCTACATCCGCTCTCCTAGGGACATGACCATCGCCCTTTTTGCCGGAGACTCTCCCCTATCCATGAAAGTGGGCATAAAGGTGAAGGGAGAGGATACACCCCTAGGAGTGTGTACCTCCAGCGGACGGGTGGGCCACTCCTTGAGCATGGGCAGAGCCCATTCTGTCACCGTGGTGGCCCCTGACACCCCCCTGGCCGACGCAGCAGCCACCGCCCTGGCCAACATGGTGAAAGAGGCAGACCACATCCAAGGAACCCTGGGAAAAGCCGCAGAAATAGAAGGGCTCCTGGGCACCGTGGTCATCTTTGAAGATCGACTGGGAGCATGGGGGAAAATAGAACTGGTTTCCCTGGAGGCGCCATGAAAGCTGCATCCATAGACTTGGGCACCAACACCTTCCGTCTCCTGGCCATCCAGGTGGACAAAAACTCTTCTCCCATTCTCACTATCCTCTACCAAGACAGGAAGATAGTGAGAATGGGAGAAGGCCTGGCCGCAACAGGTAAAGTGACACCCCAGGCCCAGGAAAGGGCCCTGGCCGCTTTGAAAGACTTCAAAAAGGCGCTAGAAGAGCACGGCATAGACCGGATCTTCGTTGCAGCCACCAGCGTCTTTAGAGAAGCCCAAAATGCCCAGACCTTTCTAGAAAAGGCCCGAGAGGTCCTAGGGGTACCCATTCAAGTGGTGTCTGGAGAGGAGGAGGCCCGACTCACCCTCCTGGGAGGTCTCTGGAACCTGAAAGTCCAAGAGGGCATCCTCTTTGACATAGGAGGGGGCAGCACGGAATTCATCCGCTTCCGTGAAAGAAAACCCGTAAACCTCATCTCCACTCCCCTGGGGGTGGTGAAGCTCACGGAATCCCTCCTCCACCACGATCCCCCCACCCCCCAGGAGATGGAAACCCTGGAAAGGGTGGTGACCATAGAGGTGAAAAAGGTGGCGGAGACTCTGGGCAACCACCCCCTAACCCTCGTGGGGACAGCAGGCACCGTAACCACCCTGGCAGCCATTGACATAGGCCTCTCCATCTACGACCATAGCAAGGTCCACGGACATGTTTTAACGAGGGGAAGGATAGAGGAGATGCTCAAAACCTTCCTGGTCTCCACCAGGGAAGAAAGGCTGAAAATGAAAGGCATGGAGAGAGGTAGAGAAGACCTTATCATACCCGGCACCATCATCACCCTGAAAACCATGGAGGTCTGGGACCAAAAGGGGTTGGTGGTGAGTGATCTGGGGCTTAGGGAAGGGGTGTTGCTGGATGGCCTGGGCTGCCGATAGGAGGGAAAGGGAATGCAGCCTCTTGTACAGGGGGCTGGTAGAGGATCTCAGTAAAAAGATCCAGGAAGCCCAAAACCTCATAGTGAAATGGAACCGCCAGGGCGTAGGGGGTTGGTTCCAGGTCATCACCTATACCCACAAGATTGACCAGATCCTAAGGGAGCTCTTCAAGGCCATCTTCCAGGGAAGCTACCCCGACTATTCCATTGTGGCCCTGGGAGGGTACGGGCGGAGGGAGCTCAACCTCCAGTCCGACGTGGATCTCATGTTTCTCTACACCCGGGACCACCCCGAAAGGGATGAAAGAGTCTTCGCCGGTATCCAGTGCCTCTGGGATCTGGGTCTCCAGATCGGTCACTGCTATCGCTCGGTGGAAGAGGCCACTGCCATGGCCCTGGAAGACATGACAGTGAAAACCTCTTACATAGACTCTCGGCTCTTAGGGGGCTCCCTCAATCCCTTCGTCTCCTTCTCAAGGGCCGTCGAAAGGGAAGTGGTCTCTCCCAACAGAGAGGCCTTCCTGGAAGAACTCTACCACTGGACAGTGGAGCGCCACGCCAAATTCGGCTCCACCATGTACCTCCTGGAGCCCAATGTGAAAGAGAGCCCAGGAAATCTGAGGGACATCCACACCGTCATGTGGGTGGCCAAGACCTTCTACAAAGTCGCCTCCTTTAAAGATCTGAAACGGAGAGGGCTCCTAACCCCCTTGGAATATGAGACCCTGGAGAGGGCCTTGGACTTCATCTGGAGGGTGAGAAACGACGTTCACTCCATGAGAAAAAGGAAAAACGATGTCCTCTCCCTGGACATCCAACCCGAGGTGGCCCTACACATGGGCTTCAGGGATACGAGAAAACTCCTGGCCGTGGAGCACTTCATGAGGGATTACTATTCCCGAGTGAGGGACATTCGCCGTATCTCCAGGGCCTTCATCCTACGGACCATGGAGGAGGTGGGTCTGAGACCCCAGATCTCACCCTCCACAGACATAGAGCTCATAAGAGACGTACTGGAACGCACCTTCCCCACCCCCGCCCTCTTCCTCCAAGAGGTCCACGGCCTCCAGGAAAAGGGAGTGGATCTATCCGACATTCCCAGAGGGTTCTGGGTCCCTCCCCTCCACTGGAGGGTGGAAAATTTCAACTCGCCGGAGGTGAGAGAGGCCCTTACTCAGATATTCAGCTCCCCCAAGCCCCACCAGGTCCTGCGCTTCCTCCACGAGATTGGCTTTTTGGAGAGGCTCTTTCCACCATGGGAGCGCCTCACAGGCCTCATGCAGTACGACCTCTACCACCGATACACCGTGGATGAGCACACCCTCATGGCCATCCAATACGCCGAGGAACTGGAAGAAGACCCCAATCCCCAACATGCCTACCTCCGAGAGGCCTTCCTGAGGCATAGGGACAAGAAGCACCTACTAATCATGGCCATCCTCTTCCACGACATAGGAAAGGGGTTGGGTGGAGGTCACGCTCTGAGGGGAGCCCGTATGGCCACCAACATTCTGGAAGAAATGGGTTTCTCCGAGGAGATTGTGGATACCGTTCAGTTCCTGGTGAGGCATCACACCACCATGACCCAGATGGCTTTAAGGAGAGACTCCACCGACCCCAGAGTGGCCATGGAGATGGCAGACATCTGTAAAGACACGGAGAGACTGGACTTGCTCTACATCTTGACCTATGCGGACCTGAGGGCAGTAGGACCTGATGTGTGGACGGAATGGAAGGGGGCCCTGGTGCTGGACCTCTACCTCAAAACCCAAGAGATACTGGAGAAGGGGGTCACCCTCGCCCCCGAAATGGACGAGGAAACCTTCCATATGATAGCCCAAGAACTCCATCGCCACTTGAAAGGGCTTTTGTCCATAGAAGAGATAGAGGAAGAACTCCGCCAGTTTCCCGACCGCTATCTCCTCCAGGTCCCGGCGGAGAAGATGGCCAACCATCTACTGCTGGTGAAAAAGGCCCGGCGGGATGGTATAGCCATCACCCATCACCACAACCACGATGCGGGGTACACCGAAGTGTCCATCGCCAAAAAAGAACAGATGGGAGACTTCTCCAAGGTGGTGGGCATCATCTCCTCCCACAGGTTGAATATCCTCTCGGCCTGGGTCTTCCCCAGGAATGACAACTATTTCCTGGACATCATCCATGTAAACGATCTCCACTTCAGGCCTGTCACGGACGAACGGGTATGGCAGAAGATAGAGAAAGAAATGAACCTAGTCTTCAAAGGAGAAATGGACCTGGATGAGCTCATTAAGGCCAGGAAAGGTACCTATGTGTCCAAGAGGGAGAAGGTGGTAGGTGTCAAAACCAAGATCACCCTAGACAACAACATATCCGATCTCTACTCAGTGATAGAGATCAAAGCCCAGGATAAGCTGGGACTTCTCTATCTCATCACCAGGACCTTCTACGTTCTGGGCGTCACCATCCACATGGCCCGCATTAGCACCGAGGGCAACCGGGCCGTGGACGCCTTCTACGTCACAAAAAAAGACGGCAGTAAGTTCAGTGAAAGGGAGTTCATCACCATATCCCGCCTGTTGAAAGAAGCCATAGAACAAGAACAGGTCCCTATAGAGTCCTCCGCCCAGCTGGCTATGCACTTCTCTGAAAGCAGCCACGCCCAAGGACCGTGAGAGAACCAGGAGAAGGAAAGGGCTAAAGGGGTAATGGCAAAAGGCAAAGGGCGAAAGCACTGTTCAAGGTTCATCGTTCAAGGTTCTAAGTTCAGGGCAGGACTTCTTCCAGGGCAGCAAGGAGAAGATCGATCTCCTCCTTCTCCACTGTCAGGGGGGGTAGGAAGCGTACCACCTTCTCTCCCGAGGGTATGGTAAGAAAACCCCCCTCCATGAGGGCATTGATGACAGGGGCCGCTTCCCTATCCAGCTCCAAGGCGAGCATGAGCCCCATCCCCCGGGCCTCCTTGACCCCTCCTCTGGCAGAGGCCAGATCCCGAAGGCGAGAGAGAAAGTACTCCCCTTTTCTCTTCACCTCCTCCAAAAAACCCGGTGTAGTCATCACCTCCATAACCGCCTTCCCAGCGGCACAGGCCAAGGGATTGCCACCAAAAGTGGAAGCGTGTGTTCCGGGCTCAAAAGCCCTGGCCACCTCCTCGGTGGCTAACAAAGCACCAATAGCAACACCCCCACCAAGACCCTTAGCAAGGGTGACTATATGGGGAACGATGCCAAAGCTCTCGTGCCCCAAGAGGGTCCCCAGTCTCCCCATACCCGTTTGAACCTCGTCCAGGATGAGGAGAAGTCCTCTCTCCCAGCAGAGGCGGGCCACCCCTTGGAGATACTCGTGGGACGGGACCACAACTCCCCCCTCACCCTGAACCACCTCCAGCATCACCCCACAGGTCCTGGGAGTAATGGCCTTCTCCAAGGCCTCCAAGTCACTGTAAGGAACATGAACAAAACCAGGGGGCAATGGGTCAAAGCCCTTCCTCACCTTCTCTTGGCCAGTGGCCGCCAGGGTGACCATGGTCCGACCATGGAAGGACCCCCTCATGGTGACGATCTCGTAGCGATCCCCCTCCACGAACTTCCTGGCATAGAGTCGGGCCAGCTTTATGGCACCCTCATTGGCCTCGGCCCCCGAATTGCAGAAGAATACCCTATCAGCAAAGGTGTATTCCACCAGCATTCGGGCCAACTCTATCTGAGGCACTATGTGGTAAAGGTTAGAAACATGGAGAAGGCGCTGAGCCTGGCCTTTGATGGCCTCCACCACCCTGGGATGACAATGACCCAAGTTACAGACCGCTATGCCCGCCCCAAAATCGAGATACTCCTTCCCATCCACGTCCCACACCCGGGTACCTTCCCCCTTCACCAGCACCAAAGGATACCGGCGATAGGTGGGCATGAGACATCGCTCAGAAATGTCCATCCACTGGCGAGCGTTCATTCACGTCTCCTATGCGTAACTATGAAGTCCCGAAATGAGCAGATTCACTCCCAGGTATGTGAAGAGTACCGCCGTGAAACCAATGATGGAAAGGACGGCCGTTTTTTTACCCCTCCAGCCCCGGGTGAAGCGGGCATGGAGAAAAGCAGCATAGATGAGCCAGGTTATGAGGGACCAGGTCTCCTTCGGGTCCCACGTCCAGTAAGAACCCCAAGCGTAGTTGGCCCAAGCGGCACCGGTGATGATCCCCAGGGTGAGAAGGGGAAAACCAATCATCACAGCCTTGTAATTCAGGTCATCAAGCACCCTCAGATCCGGCAAAAAGGCTATGTCCCCTCCCCTCTCCTGGGCCCTGGCCTTGATGAGATACATCACACTCACTCCACAAGAGACGGCAAAGGCTGCATAACCCAAAAAACAAGTGATAACATGGGCAATGAGCCAGTTGCTCTGGAGGGCCGGAACGAGGGGTTCAATCTGGGTCCTGATACCCGGACCTATGGTGGTGTAAGCCAGGGCAATAAAGGCAAAGGGCATAACAAAGGCCCCTATGGTCCTGTTCTTGTACTTCCATTCTATGAGGAGATAGATGATGACAATGGACCACGAGAAAAAAACCATGGATTCATATAGGTTGGTAAAGGGGGCATGCCCCCAGCCCATCCTGTATGAGATCACCGTTCGGATCACCATGGAAGCCGTTTCCGTGACCAAACCGGCCAAGGTCACCAGGGTGGCCGAACGCCCCAGCCATTTGTTCCGAAAGGGGATGTGACAAAAGTAGAGCACCGTGGCCAATAGGTAGATGAAGATCACTACAGCTATAAGCTTGGTGTCCAGTGTTCTATAAAGGGCCAAACCTTGCATTCTTACCTCCTCGTTTCCAAATTCACTGAGAACCCCCCAGAGCCTCCCTCATCTCTTTTATAATCTCCCCGAAGTGCTGGGAAAAGGCAGCGTGATTCCTATTTACATTTCCCACCACCTGGACCTGCCTCTTCTTTCCCTTATCCTCCACCAACACCCAAATCCTGCGGTGAGAAATGAAGAAGGAAATAACAAGCCCCACCAGTATCAGGGTGCATCCGGTCCACACCACCCACACGCCGGGGTCCTTAGAAACCTGGAGGCCAGTGTACTGAAGCCCCTTGAAAGAGACATAACGGAACCTAAAGGGGGCGTCCTTCACGCTGTGAACCTCAGGGAAGAAAGCAAAAACCCAGCTCCTATACTGAGGCCTTCCGTCCTTCTTCACCTCCAGCAAAGCTGCAGGATTTCTTAAATCTTCAGAGCGGTTCATGGGCTGATTGTCCTTGCCCAAAACCAGATCGGGAAAGAAGGCCACCACCTTCAACCTGTAACCGTCTTTCAAGGAAACCTCTCCCCCCACCTTGGCCTCCACCCTGAAGGGTTTATCCCCCCCCTCCCGGGGAATCACCTCCAGGGTGAGGGTTCCCACCCTGTTGGATATGGTCCCATAGCTGGCCTGATAAAAACTGATACCTCTATACTTCAAAGGGTGATTAACCCGAACGTCTTTGGTCACCACGGGCTTACCATGCTCCAAGATGGTGACGGTGCTCCTATAATCTTTAGGAGTCATGGTCCCGGGGTAAAAAGCCACCTGAAAAGAGTCACACCTCACGTCGAAAGGAAGGGTCACAACCTTATGGGAACCAAAGATGGTCACATTCCTGCTGGACTCACCCTCCACAATGGTCATGCTCCCAGAGAATCCCCATATGCCGCCGATTAGTCCCCCTATCAGGATGATGAGCACGGAGAGATGGGTGACATAAACCCCCAAGCGATTGATCACCCCCTTCTGGGCAAAAAGTCTCCCCAGCTTCCCCTCCAGCTTCTTTTCACACTTGTAACCCTTGTCTTTCAAAACCTCTTGGATCTTGTCCAAGGCATCTTCAGGAGAAAGGGCCACGTTGAATCTCTCCTGGGGCTTCATTTCCCCTAAAACCCCCCTGGCAGGCCACCTTAAAGGTTCTCTAACGAAGCGCCAAGACCTGGGAAAGCGGTCGAAGGAGCAAACCACGATGTTGAAGGCCAAAAGGGCTAGCAGGGAAAGGAACCACCAGGAATGATAAACGTCATAGAGCCCCAAAGCCTTTATGACCTGATACCCCGCCACTCCGTAGGTCTTCACATACTGCTGGGGATTGGCCCTCTGCATGATGAGGGTCCCCGATATGGATGTGACAGCCAGGATGAAAAGGAGAAAGATGGTGAGTCTCAAAGAAGAAAAGAAACCCCAAAGCCTTCCCCACAATCCTTCACTCTTCTTCAAATTCCCCTCCTATCCAAAAACCTTGTCAACTAATAATTCTTCCACTTACATATTGCAACCGTCCACTCAATATCCCACCTCCCTACCCTAGTCCACACTACCTTTCAAGACCAAAGCCCGGTTGGGAAAGGGTTGCACGAAGCCACCATCTACATTATCTTTGCAAGAACAAGGGAACGGAGCGGGGATGATAGCAAGCAAAACCAACCAAGTCTTCCAGATCCCTCCCTGCCGGTAAAAGGGACCTGGAAGCACGACAGATATGGCCAAAGAGCGGGAAAACTTCATCTGCTCCGCTTGTGGATACACCTCTCCCAAATGGATGGGTAGGTGTCCCCAATGCCAGGACTGGAACACTATAGTACCCCTTTATCGCCATTCCAGAGAGGTATCCCAACCCAGATACCTGTCCCTGAACCAGGTACCAGAGGCAGGCGAAGAGAGGTTTACCCTACCCTTCCGGGAGCTCCAAAGGGTCTTGGGCGGAGGCCTGGTGAGGGGAAGCCTGGTCCTTCTGGGGGGAGAGCCAGGGGTAGGAAAGTCCACCCTTTTACTCCAGATGGCTTCAGCTCTGGCCGACATGGGCGAAAAGATCCTCTATGTCTCGGCCGAGGAGACCCTCCATCAAATAAAACTCCGGGCCAAGAGGCTGGGAAGTCTCCCCTCCAACCTCTATCTCCTCCAAGAAACCAGGGTAGAAGCCATCCTGGGGCAGAAGGAGCTCCTCAAGCCGGGCATCATGATTCTGGACTCCATCCAGACGGTGGCCCTGGAGGACCTTCCATCTTCACCGGGGACAGTGGTGCAGGTGAGGGAAGCCACAGCCCACATCCTGGAGGCCGCCAAAGCCACCAACACCACGGTGATACTCGTGGGCCATGTCACCAAAGAAGGGAGTCTGGCAGGCCCCAAGACTCTGGAGCACATGGTAGACACCGTCCTCCAAATGGAGGGGGACAAAGGCCAGCCCTACCGCCTTCTCAGAGTTGCCAAAAACCGGTACGGCCCCGACATGGAGGTGGCCCTCTTCGAAATGACGGTCAAGGGACTGGAAGAGGTAAAGGACCCCTCCGCCCTTTTCCTCCAGGAAAGGCTACAGGAAGCCCCTGGATCTGTTGTGGTAGCCAGCCTTCAGGGTAGCAAACCCATGCTATTAGAAGTCCAAGCCTTGGTATCTCCCTCCTCCTTGGGTATACCCCGAAGGGTCATGGCAGGGGTGGATCCCACCCGGGCATCCTTCATCCTGGCCGTCATAGAGAAACACCTGGGGTTGACCCTCCAATCCCTGGACCTGTTCCTCAATGTTCCAGGGGGGATAAAACTTGCAGAGCCAGGAGGGGACCTGGCCATCCTCCTGGCCCTGGTCTCCAGTTTCAAAGAGATCCCTGCAAAAAAGGAGTTGGCCGTCTTCGGAGAAGTGGGCCTGGGAGGGGAAATCCGAAGGGTAAAAGGGGCCATCTACAGGGCCAGGGAAGCAGAAAAACACGGTTTCTCCGGCATCCTACTTCCCAAATGGGACCAAGAGAAAATAGCCAAAGAATGCAAAATAAAACTTTTGGGTATTTCCAACGTAAGGGAAGCCCTTGAGTTTTCAATGAATTTGTGAGATTATTTAAAACATGAAGGAGGAAGAAAACGTTTTCAAAGTAGGGGATAAAATCGTCTATCCCGCTCACGGAGTGGGTATTATAGAGGGCATTGAGGAGATCAGTGTAGAAGGACAAAATCTGGTCTTCTTCTCCATTCGCATATTGGAAAAGGAAGTTCTCATCAAAGTGCCCATTGATAAAGTAGAAAAGGTAGGGCTCCGCAAGATCATCACTGATAGCTCGGTTAAAGACATTATGGACATCCTAACCCAGCCCCCTACAGCCCAAGAGGGAGAAAAAGTGAGCTGGACAGTAAGGCATCGAGAGTACGCAGAAAAGATTAAGAGTGGGTCCATTGAAGAAGTAGCTGAGGTTTATAGGGACCTCATGCAATTAAGAAAAGGGAAAGAGCTATCCTTCGGAGAGCGGCGAATCCTTGAAAACGCCCAACAATTCCTTATAGGAGAGATCTCAGAAGCAAAACAAATATCACCAGAAGAGGCCAAAGAACTCCTAAAAAGCCTCTTCCAAGAAGAAGGAGAAGAGTAAGATGTTAATGTTAGTCTTTAGACTAGCCATAGTTATTTCGGGAACACTTTTGGGCTTCTTTGTGGGCAAGAGTTACCTGCCCTCCTCACCGGCCGGCTACCTGCTGGGGGCAGCTTCGGGCTGTATAGCGGGACTTCTCTTTATTTACACCGTCCAAAAGGTTCTGGAACTCAACCTCAAAACCCTGGTGGGAGCTCTAATAGGAGTGACCATGGGCCTCATCCTCTCCTACCTCATCATAGACATAGCGGAGATAAAGTTCCCCATGGAAGGGGCCAAGACCCTGTTCAACATCTTTGTAGGCCTATGCTTCGGCTACCTGGGAGGC
>JAJSAC010000076.1 GCA_024274915.1 Thermodesulfobacteriota bacterium | reverse complement strand
TGTATGTTGATATACGTGGTTGGTGATTGGGGCACGGAAGGGGGGTGTGGGGTTTCGGGGGACCGGGCGTTTATCCGATGGCTATGGCTGATTGGACCTGTTGGGGTTCTTGCAGTTTCGTGGATCCAAGACTCTTGATTTTTTTTCCAGGGTTTAGTAGGGCTTCTGAGCTGTGAGGTGGGCTGTGGGAGTAGTGGGGGTAAATAGGGAAGGTTTTTGGGGAGGCTTCTTTTTTATCAACCTGGGCCCATAGGCCCTGGTGCGTTCATCAGGGCCATGGGCCCTAGGGCCCATGGCCCTTTTTTATTTGGAAAAAAGATTTATGGGGAGGTGAAGGATGATCTGGAACGATGAGTTTGAAACCATGCCTAGGGAAGCCCTTGAGGCCCTCCAGCTTAAGCGCCTCAAGGCGGTGGTAGAGCGGGTCTATGCCACTGTGCCCTTTTACAGAAGGCGCCTGGAGGAGGCGGGGGTGACCCCTGACAGTATTAAATCCCTGGAGGACCTTCAGCGGATACCCTTCACCACCAAAGAGGACTTGAGGGAGAACTACCCCTATGGTCTCTTTGCCGTGCCCCTGAAGCAGGTAGTGAGGATCCACGCCTCTTCGGGTACCACGGGGAAGCCCACGGTGGTGGGTTACACCCGGCGGGACCTGGAGACGTGGGCGGAGCTCATGGCCCGTTCCCTGGCTAGTGCTGGGACCACCAAGGACGATGTGGTTCACAATGCCTACGGGTATGGCCTCTTTACCGGGGGATTGGGGGTCCACTATGGAGCGGAGAGAATTGGCGCCACGGTGATTCCCATGTCAGGGGGGAACTCCCGGCGTCAGGTCATGGTTCTCCAGGATTTCGGCTCTACCGTCATCACCTGTACCCCCTCGTACACCCTTCACCTGGCCGAGGTGGCTGAGGAGATGGGTGTTGATCCCAAGTCCACCAGGCTCCGGGTAGGTGTCCTGGGGGCAGAGCCTTGGACCGAGGAGATGAGGCGGGAGATAGAGGAACGTTGGAACATGCAGGCCATCGACATCTATGGCCTTTCTGAGATCATTGGGCCGGGGGTTTCCATTGAGTGTGAAGAGGCTAAGCATGGGCTCCACATCTTTGAGGACCACTTCATTCCCGAGATCATTGATCCAGATACGGGGGAGGTGCTTCCCTATGGCGAAGAGGGAGAGCTGGTGGTCACCACCATCACTAAGGAAGCCTTTCCCGTGTTGCGCTATAGGACCCGTGACATCACCTCCCTCATTCCCGAGCCCTGCATCTGTGGCCGGACCCTGGTGAGGATGAAGAGGGTGAAGGGTCGCACCGACGACATGCTCATCATCCGGGGCGTTAACGTCTTCCCCAGCCAAATAGAGGAGATCATCGTGGCTACCAAGGGGGTGGAGCCCCATTACCTCCTCATCGTGGATAGGGATCCCGAGACCCGCTTGGACACCCTAGAAGTCCAGGTGGAGGTGAGCGAAGAGATCTTCTCCGACGAGGTGAGGAGACTCCAGAGCCTGGCCCGGGAAATGGAGAAGAATATCAAGGAGATGCTGGGTATATCTGCCAAGGTGAAGCTGGTGGAACCCAGGACTATTCAGAGGTTTGAAGGTAAGGCCAGGAGGGTTATAGATAATAGAAAGCTGGCTTGAGGAGGGGAGGATGAAGGTAGAACAGATATCCGTCTTTCTGGAGAACAAGGCAGGACGCTTGGCAGAGGTGACCCATGTCCTGGGCAGGGAGGGAATCAACATCAGGGCCCTTTCCCTGGCGGACACCACTGACTTTGGAATACTGAGGCTCATCGTGAATGACAGGGAGAAGGCCAAGAAGGCCTTAAAAGAGGCGGGCTTCACCGTTGGTATCACCCAGGTAATAGCCGTGGAAGTGGAGGACAAACCGGGGGGCTTGGCCAAGATCCTGAAGCTACTGGCAGATGAAGGCATAAACGTGGAGTATATGTATGCCTTTGTGGAGAGGAGCTCGGGTAATGCGGTACTCATCTTCAAGTTCGAGGATCTGGACAGGGCCATTGAGATCCTCAAAGGCCACGGTGTCAAGGTGATTCCCGGAGAGAGGGTGTATAGTCTGTGATGGGAGGCTAGAGGCCGTCTTTCACCATTCGCGGTCTTTAAGGGGGCGGCGTCGCCACCGTCCCCTTTTTCATTTCCAGGAAACAAAATGTGATGGCCAGGGTTACGTAGGGAGAGATCAACATCACCGTCACGAAGGATGCGAAAGGAGAGACCGAGGCTGCCAAGGCTTCCGAGAGCATGGTCAGGGAAGTGAGGAAGAAAAAGAGGGATAGGGTGAAGAGGAAGTTGGCCTTCACCAGGGCAATGCTCCCTCTGATGGCCTCTGCTACTCCTTTGTCCTCCAAGACCACTTCCTGGAGGGTGAAGAAGGTGAAGACCAAGACCAGGATTCCAGGGACGATGAGAAGGACGAGGCCTGCCATGGCGGCGGCGGCAATGAGAAGGGAGGCTGCCAGGGCTGTGGGAAACCTGGAGAGGGCCTTGGATAGGCTGGACACTAGGGAAGAGGGTTTTTCTTGGTAACCCTTAGTGGCCATGTCGGTGAGCACGGTGGATGAGAAGAGGCCCAGCACCATCTGGACGACGAGGGAGATGGTGATCGTCTCTTTGGTTGAGGTGCCTCTCACTGTGTAGATTATCCCCACTACGGCGGGAAGGAGGGGAGGAATAAGATAGCCTGGATCCTTGAATATACACTTCAGCGGATGAATAAGGATCCTGGCTACATCCATTATCCTATGAAATCTCCTATAACCACTATTTTCTTAAGCTTCCAGAAGCCGTCTACGTCTATGGTGACAGGGCCCTTGGCCTGAAGACTGGGGGGGAGATAGAGGGTGATCTCCCCATGTTTCACTTTCCTAAAGCTTCCCTGAGGGGGTCTGGTGAAGGAGGTGACCACCTCCTTTGTGGGCCTTCACGTGCACTGGATCTTGCGCAGTAGGACATAGAGTTCTCCCCCCTTGCTCTTTATGAGCCTTTTGGCCTTGGTGGTCATCGCGATTTTCATCCTTCACCCCTCCAAGATGATTCTTTTCTGGGATTGGTGAGGTCTCACCTGTTTCAGGTAGTAGATGGTGATGACAATGGAGTAATAAGGTGCAATGATGAGCTGGGCCACAAAGCTGCCCACTATGGGTACCAGCCCTAATATGCCGGCTATGGCAACAATAATGATTACGAGTATGATAAAAAAGCCCAAGGTGTTACCGAAATCGCTTTTCACTATCTCAAAGCTTCCTTTCACGGCTTCCAGGGCGCTTTTGTTGCCCACTATCACTTCCTGGAGAGTGAAGATAAAAAAGAAGGCCAGAGCCAAACCTGGTAACACCAGGAAGATGAGACCTATTCCCACGGCTACACTGACTATGAGGGAGGCTACCACAATATCTCCCAGGCGGTCCAGGGAGGCCTGGAGGCTGTCTCCCAGGCCAGGTGCGTATCCCTCCTCCGCTGTTTGGGCCATATGGATGAGCATGGCCGAAACCACCAGTTGGACCACCAGGTTTATGGTGATGCCCAGAATCAGTAGAATGGCGGCCAGAAGAACCCCTTTCCCGCCATGGATGGCAGTCAGGGCAGAGGCGATGAGGATAAAAGAAACCAGGTAGCTCACCAGGGCCGGAATGAGGGGAGGAACAAAAAAGACGGGGTAGGTTATCAGGTGGTTGAATCCTCTTTTGAAGGTGTCTACCAAATTCTTCCTCCTTGGGCGGAAAAGGCTTTGTCCCTCAGGGCTAGTCCCAGTCTTTCCCGGATATGTGGCGTAAAGTGTGAAAAGGATTATAGAGGAAGGAGCCCTTTTCAACAACCACCCCCTTTTGGAACCTTTCTCCCGTGTGCTATACCCCTGTCGTTCATGAAAAGAAGGAGGGGTGCAAGGAGGATGGAAGATGCTTTGGGAGCCTGAGTGGGAAGCCCTTCCCAGGGACGAGTTGGAGACCCTCCAGCTCTTTCGTCTCAAGAGACTGGTGAGGCGCGTATACGAGAGGGTGCCCTTTTACAGGGAGGGCATGGATAGAGTGGGAGTGAAGCCCGAGGATGTAAGGACCCTGGAGGACCTGGCTCGCTTGCCCTTCACTACCAAGGAGGATTTGAGGGAGAACTACCCCTACGGTCTTTTCGCCGTTCCTCTTCCCGAGGTGGTGCGTATCCACTCCTCTTCGGGGACCACGGGGAAGCCCACGGTGGTGGGTTACACCAAGGGGGACCTGGAGACATGGGCCAATCTTACGGCCCGGGTGTTGGCTGCGGGAGGGGTGAAAAGGGAGGACGTGGTCCAGATCGCCTTTGGTTATGGCCTATTTACAGGGGGCTTCGGTCTTCACTACGGAGCGGAGAAGCTGGGGGCCACGGTGATACCCATATCCAGCGGCAATACCCGGCGCCAGATTATGATCATGAAGGATTATGGCACCACGGCCCTGATCTGCACCCCTTCTTATGCCCTCTATCTGGCAGAAACCATGGAGGAGGTGGGAATCTCTCCCAGGGACGTGAGGCTCAGGGTGGGCCTTTTTGGGGCGGAGCCCTGGTCGGATCAGATGAGGAGAGAGATTGAGGAGCGTTTGGGGATAGACGCCACTGACAACTACGGACTCTCCGAGATCATTGGACCGGGGGTTTCGGGGGAATGCATCGAGGCCAAGTCGGGGCTTCACATCTTTGAGGACCATTTCATCCCCGAGATCGTGGATCCTGCCACAGGGGAGGTTCTGCCCCATGGAGAAAAGGGAGAGCTGGTCATCACCACCCTCACCAAGGAGGCATTGCCCCTTATTCGTTATAGAACCAGGGACATCACCCATCTCTATCATGAAGAGTGCCCCTGTGGCAGGACCCTGGTGAAGATGGCCAAGCCGTCGGGCAGGACCGACGATATGCTCATTGTCCGGGGGGTGAACGTCTTCCCCAGTCAAGTGGAGGAGGCCCTCCTGGAGGTGGAGGGAGTTAGCCCCCACTTCCAGCTGGTAGTGGACAGGAGGGGTTATTTGGATGAATTGGAGGTGTGGGTGGAGGCTTCTGAGAGCCTCTTCTTCGACTCCATGCGCAAGCAGAAGGAGCTGGTGGACCGCATTACCGAGAAGATCAGTTCCGTCTTGGGCATAGGCGTTAAGGTGAGGCTGGTGGAGCCCAGGACCTTGGAGCGCACCGCTGGCAAGGCCAAGAGAGTGGTGGACAGGAGGGAACTCCGGTGAAACGCTTCCTTCTGGGCAACGAGGCCGTGGCCCGGGGGGCCTTGGAAGCGGGCTGTCGTTTGGCAGTTTCATATCCCGGTACCCCCGCGTCGGAGATACTTCCCGCCTTCGCCCGGTGGGCCGGGGAGGAGGGGGTTGAAGTGGACGCTCGGTGGGCCGTCAATGAGAAGGTGGCCTTCGAGATTGCCCTGGCCGCTTCCTACGTGGGTGTGAGGTCCATGGTTTCCATGAAGCAGGTGGGGCTCAATGTGGCTTCTGATCCCCTCATGAGCGCGGCCTACACGGGCGTGGAGGGAGGCTTCGTGGTGGTTTCCGTGGATGATCCAGGCCCCTACAGCTCCCAGACGGAGCAGGACTCCCGGTATCTGGCCACCTTGGCCAAGATTCCCGTTTTTGACCCCTCTTCCCCCGCTGCTGCCCGGGAAGCAATGAAGAGGGCCTTTGGCATGTCCCAGGAGTACCAGGTGCCTGTCATGGTGAGGCCTGTTCTCAGGGTGGCCCACTCCCGTCAAGACGTGGAACTGGGAGATGTGCCTTTTCTTGATCTGGAGGTGGACTTTGCCAGGGACCCTTCCCGTTGGGCGGCTACCCCCGTCTTTCGCTACCAGCTACACAGGGAGCTCAACGTCAAGCTCCAGATTATAGCCCAAAGGGAAAGCAAAAGACTGGAGGCTTGTCTGGGGAGCATTAAGGGGCCCCGGATCGTCCTGGCCTCGGGGGCCCTGGCCGCCTGTGTTAGAGACGTGGGGGGAGAAGGAGAGCTTTTGGAGCTGGAGATGCCCTATCCCCTGGACCAGGGGTTCATGGCCCTTCTCCTTGACAGGTTCCAGGAGATCCTGGTGGTGGAGGAGACCTATCCCGTGATAGAGATGCAGTTCCCCTGCCGGGACAAGGTGAAGGGTAGACTGTCGGGCCACCTCCCCCTTGAGGGAGAGGTCACCCCTGAGATGGTGAAGGCTTTTCTGGATGGAGGGGAGGTGGTAACCCCTGCCAGGGAAGGGGGTGGGGCCAAGCCCCGCCTTTGCCCCGGGTGTGGGCATCGCCCCGTTTTTTATGCCATGGTGAAGGTCTTTCCCAAGGCCATGTACCCCGGCGACATCGGTTGTTACACCCTGGGTGTGAATCTGGGGGCGGTGGACACCTGCCTCTGCATGGGGGCTTCCGTGGGCCAATCCATTGGCTTTACCCGGGCCTTGGCCCTGGGGGGACAGGAGCGCCCCATTGTTGCCACCATTGGGGATTCCACTTTCTATCATGCGGGGATACCCTCCCTGGTGGAGGCAGTCCATTCCCGCTCACCCTTTGTGCTGGTGATTCTGGACAACTCCACCACGGCCATGACGGGGGGGCAGCCCACTCCCGGGTATCCCCGTTCGAATGGCAGGGAAGGGATTTCTGTGCCCATTGCCCAGGTGGTCCAGGGCTGTGGGGTCCGGTTCCTGGAGGAGGTGGACGCCTACGACTACCCCCGGGTTGAAGAGGTCCTGAAGAGGGCCTGGAGTTACGCCCGGGACCACGGGGAGGTGGCCGTGGTCCTGGTGACAAGTCCCTGCGTCATCTACGCGCCCGGGGAAAGGGGGAGGCCCTGCAGGGTTGATGGAAAGGTCTGCGTGGGGTGTGGTGTCTGCGCTGAGAAGTTTGAGTGCCCCGCCATCACCATGGAAGATGGTGAAGCCAGAATAGATCCCCAACTGTGCACCGGCTGTGGGGTTTGTGTCTACGTCTGTCCCGCGGGGGCCATCATCACTGACTGAGCCAGGATCGGAATCGCTCCTTGGAAGTGACCTTGCCGTCGGTGAAGTAGATGACGGTGGTCATCTCTCGATGAGCAGGGTTGCCCAGATAGTAGTAGACCTTCTTCAGATGACATTCCTCCCCCACATCGCAGGTCCACCTGTCCACCCAGGATGGGGGGCCCAGTAGGGAGAGGACCTGGGCCTCCGACATCCCTTTCTCCACCAGGATATAATTCTTGAAGTCCACCCTTCGATAGTTGAAAGGTGGAGAGGACTTGGGGGATGGATTCACCCTTTCCTCTCCTCTGACCGGTATGGCCGCGAATGCCAGCAGGGTGGACCTTTCCACACCTCTGAAGTGGGCGAAGAGGGGGCTGGCTTGGTATCCTGCTGGGCGGCCCGGAGTTTTTTGGGCCAAGGCAGGAACCGATAGGAAGAGAAGAATCCATGCCGCCGTTGCTGTCGTTTTTTTGAACATCTCAGATCTCCTTTGATGGTTTCCACAATTTCAATAGTGTTCGCCACGGAGGTCCTGAAGGGTTTCTGGTTTCCCGGACATCGCTGGCCTTGATGCTGGTCAAGTCCCCTTGGAATTCTCATATACGCTGACGGAAGTTGGAGTCAAGGAAAGGCAGTTTTTACTAGGTATGTCTGGGGGGATCTAGAGGGTTTGGGGTCTTGGATCAGGCAGGCCACAACTGCGTTTGGTGAATATTTTTCCGGATGGATGATGTTTGTTGTCTCTTTAAATTTATGAAGTAGTTGAAGCTGAGGCGGGATTCTGGTTCGTGAACTCGATCACCACCCTAAGCGAGAAAGCCCTCTTTTAGAACCCTATTGGATAATTCGACACCGGCGGACAGGGGCCTAGGGAGGGGGTGAGAGGGGAAAAGGATAGTTCGAGCAGGGGATCATTGGGCAGGCGCTGCATCAGGATGCAGCGAAGAAGCCTAAGAATTTAGTTCCAAGGAGGAGGTTTAAGATGAGAAAAGTAACGATGGTAGCATTGGTGACTTGTTTGTTAGCGGTCTTTGTTGTTGGAGGCTTCTCGGTCTCTTTTGCGGGCCCCAAGCAGTTGAAGCCACTGCCGACGAAAATCAAGATACCTCGGAAACCTATTCCTATTCCTCCTCAAAAGCCATGCGATGGTCCGGATCCAGCAGTTACCAGCTTGAGGGTGACAAGGAGCATTATTGTGAGGAACGGACTGAAGATAGGCGTGTTGAGAATCACGTCCACACTAAAGAACGTGGGTGCCCGGAACTACATTTCTAGACGTAATCAACAGGCGTTTGTTATTCAGGCCAAAAATCCAGCCGTTAGCGGACCCAGGGCCTATGAGACTCTGGCTAAGAGGGAGTTCCCTCGCTTGATCAAAGGTGCCTCAATTACTCTCACTGCGACTTATGAAATACCTCGCCTTATTGAATGGGGTCACAGAGAGCGGAGGTATGGCGAATGTCAGGCAGAGAGGGTTATTCTTGCCTATGTGAGTTACGATCCTGATATTCTCATGGATGGTAACCCCCAGAATGATGACTGCAACGGGACAGGTCCGGCACAGGTAAATAACCAAAGGCGATATACTGTAAGATACATGGTAGAGTGCCCCTGGTAGCGAGCTACCGGCGGGAGAGGGAACAGCCCTCTCCCGCCAGTGAGGAGGAGTGGGAGATGAGAAACAGGACTTCCCCCAAAATTCCCTTCCTGGTAAAGGCATCATGTTCAGAATCCTGGATTTTTTCTTTCCAACAAGTGAAAGGGCGGGGCATTCCTCCCTTGCCCATGGCTGATAGCTGATGGCTCATGGCTGATAGCAACTATGAGCTATGAACCATGAACTACGAGCTATGAGCTATCATCTCTGCGCTCGGAACGCCCCGCCCTGCCATCTGAGGGTAGAACTGGGGGAAGTCCTGT
>JAJSAC010000075.1 GCA_024274915.1 Thermodesulfobacteriota bacterium | reverse complement strand
GTGAGTCACGGGGGAAAGGTCCTCACCAGGGAGTTCATAAAATCCCAGCTGTGGAAGGATAGAGAGATATATCCCTGGAGCAGGACCTTGGATGTCCACATTCAAAGGCTTAGGCAGAAGATAGAGCCTGATCCTGAGAACCCTAGATTCATCATCACCCATCCCGGTGTAGGGTACCGCTTTGAAGGGTGAGGGGGATGGAGTGAATCTGGCGGATTTTTTGGCCACCACTTTTCTCTTTCGGAACCTGTCTAGGGAGATGGTAAAGGAGTTGGACCGCATTGCGGTGGAGAAGAAGTATGGAAAGGGTCAAATCATCTTTTCCCAGGGCGAGGAGGGGAGGGGTTTCTTCGTGGTGGTGGAGGGGAGGGTAAAGGTGTTCAAGCTCTCCTTCCAGGGAAAGAGCCAGATCCTCAATATTGTGGGACCGGGGGAGCCTGTGGGGGAGGTGGCTGTTTTCGAGGGGAGTTTTTTCCCCGCTTATGCCCAGGCCATGGAGGACTCTCGTCTTCTTTATTTTCCCAGGGATGCTTTTGTAGCGCTTATCAGGAACAATCCCTCCATGGCTCTGGGGATGTTGGCTGTTATGGCCAAAAGATTGAGACGCTTGACCGGCCTGGTGGAAGAGATCTCCCTTAAAGAGGTTCCCGGGAGGCTAGCGGCTTATCTTTTACGCCTGGCCGACGAGCAGGGTGGGGGGGAGGTTCTATTGAGAGTGACAAAGGGGCAGCTGGCGGAGATGTTGGGTACCACGCCTGAAACCCTTTCCAGGGTTTTGGCTCGTATGTCGGCCCAGGGTCTTCTGGAAGTGAGGGGATCCCTGGTGAGGATACTTGACCGCCAAACTGTGAAGGATCTGGCTCAGAGGGGGAGATTGGCAGAGAAGGATGGCGAAGGGGAATTCTGAAGAATTGGATTGGAAGCTCTTCAGGGAGAGGTTGGAGGCCCTTTATTTCCGTTTCAACCGGCGGGAGTATGTCCATCCCGATCCCCTGGAGTTCCTATATGAGTATTCCCGTCCCAGAGATCGGGAGGTGGTGGGGCTCATAGCTTCCTCTTTGGCCTATGGAAAGGTGGAGCAAATTTTGAAGAGTGTCACTTGGGTGTTGGAGCGTCTGCCTTCTCCCGCCAATTTTTTGGAGGACGTTTCTCCCAAAGGGGTGGAGACCCTGGTGGATGGGTTCAGGCACCGTTTTACCACGGGAGAGGACTTGGCCCTTTTGTTGAAGGGGATTAGGGGGGTTATCAGAAAGTGGGGATCTCTATATGAGGGGTTTTGTCTGGTGATGAGAGAGGGGGAGGCCAACCTGGTGCCTGCCCTTTCCCGTTTTGTGGACCTCCTGGCCAGGGAGGGGGGAGGTCGCCCCCCTTTTCTCTTGCCGGATCCCCAAAAGGGTAGCGCTTGTAAGAGGCTCCACCTTTATTTGAGGTGGATGGTGAGGAGAGACGACGTAGACCCTGGAGGGTGGGAGGAGCTGGGGCCCCATCGCCTGGTGGTACCCCTGGACACTCATATGCACAGTATCTCCCTGGCCTTGGGCCTTACCAAGCGGCGCCAGGCGGATCTGGTGGCAGCCCTAGAAATCACCAGCTCCTTCAAGCGTATTGCCCCGGAAGATCCCGTTCGTTACGATTTTGCTCTCACACGGTGGGGCATCAGGGAGGAGCTCACCTTAGGTGGACTGATGAAAGTGATGGAGGATATAAAGAAAGGATAGAGGTTGGGGGAGGTGGACAGGAATGGATCCTGAGGAGAAGGAGATGCTGCTCTCCTTTCAGCGCAACGAAATCACAGAGCACCTGGTCTATAGGCGTCTGGCCAAAAGGATGAAGGGCAGCAACCGGGAGGTACTGGCAAAAATTGCCGAGGACGAGCTCCGTCACTATCATATGTGGAAGGAAGTGACGAGAGAGGAGGTAGGTCCCTGCCGATGGAGGCTTTTCTTTTACATTCTGGTGGCCTACATCCTGGGGATCACCTTTGCCATCAAGGTGATGGAAAAAGGAGAAGAAGAGGCGGAGCAGGCGTACGCTTCCCTGGCTCAAAGGTGGCCCCAAGCCCAGGAGATTGCCAGGGATGAGTTTGAGCACGAGAAGCTTCTGGTGGACATGATAGAGGAGGAGAGGATAAAGTATATTGGATCTATGGTTTTAGGGCTCAATGATGCCTTGGTGGAGCTCACAGGGTCTCTGGCGGGACTCACCTTTGCCTTGCAAAATGCTAGGGTGGTGGGCATGGCTGGCCTCATCATGGGCATTGCCGCCTCCCTCTCCATGTCAGCTTCTGAGTACCTCTCTCAAAAATCGGAAGGGGCGAAGGCCCATGCCCTCAGGGCCTCTTTCTACACGGGGGTGGCCTATGTCATCACCGTTGTTCTCCTGGTGGTGCCTTTTTTCATCTTTTCTAGCTATCTTCTGGCCCTTGCGGTCACCCTGGTTAACGTGGTTCTAATCATTTACATCTTCACCTACTTCATAGCCGTGGTCAAAGAGGTCTCTTTTAGAGCCATGTTCACCGAGATGTTGCTGATAAGCCTTGGGGTGGCCTTTGTTTCCTTCGTAATAGGAGTACTTGCCAGGAAAACCTTGGGGGTGGAGTTGTAGCCTATGGTCTCTTTTCGCTCGTTAATACCCTTCCGGAAGGCCATCTTAGTGGTGCTTCTCCTCATCTTGGTGGTGGCATTCTATCGTTTTGGGGGCGACAAGTACCTCAGCTATGAAGAGGTGAGTTCCCACGGGCTTCAAATCCGTACTTTTGTGGAAGCTCGTCCGTTGCTCTCGGTTCTTCTCTACGTAGGGGTATATCTTTTGGTGGCCATCCTTTGCCTTCCTGGCATCACCATGTTCCTAACCATGGTAGGTGGGGGAATATTCGGTTTGTGGCGGGGGGTGTTCTTGGCGGAGCTTTCCTCGACCCTGGGTGCTTTTATTGCATTTCTTGTTGTCCGTTACCTCTTGAGGGACGTGGTGGCTCGTCACTTTGAAGGGAAATGGGAGGGTGTGAAGGGCAAGCTGAAAAGGCATGGGGTGAGGTATATATTGGTTCTGCGCCTCACCACAGCTTTTCCCTACTTCCTTCTCAATCCCTTGCTGGCCCTCACGTCCATCTCTCCCCTCACTTTCCTATGGACCACGGCCCTTGGCATATTCCCCAGCACCCTCTTTTACGCTTATTTCGGATATAAGATTGGCCTGGTGAGGGTGGAGGGGGTCTTGAGGTTTGTGCC
Organism: Thermodesulfobacteriota bacterium; assembly: GCA_024274915.1. Classification (GTDB taxonomy): domain Bacteria; phylum Thermosulfidibacterota; class Thermosulfidibacteria; order Thermosulfidibacterales; family B14-G1; genus B14-G1. The sequence goes on along the minus strand of JAJSAC010000075.1, from coordinate 11,484 downwards.
TATTTTGGTCATGATTCCCCTGGCAACCCTTCTTTTGGCAACACCCTGGTTGAAGGGAAGGGTGAAGCTTATGTAACTTGATGGAAGAGGGGTACTTGAAGGGGTGGAATATGAAGCTTATACTGGGCTTGCTTTTGGGGGTGTTTATGGTTCCAGGTGCCTTTGCAGGGAGTCCTTCTTTCAGACTCTGGTCTCCTGCCTTCCCAGACGGGGGCAGGATACCCGTCAAGTACGTGATGCCTGGAGCTGGGGGAGAAAACCTGTCCCCTCCCCTGAAATGGGAAGGTGAACCTGAGGAAACCAAGTCTTTCGCCCTCTCTTGCTATGATCCCCATCCTGTGGCGAGGAATTGGGTCCACTGGCTGGTCATCAATATTCCTCCTTCCGTTCATGCCTTGGCTGAGGGGGCTTCAGGTAAAGGTGTGCCCCCTGGTGCTGTGGAGCTCGTTAACTCTTTTGGCTTTGCAGGTTACGGAGGGCCCCAACCACCTCCGGGAACGGGCGATCACCCTTACGTCTTCACCGTTTACGCCCTGAAAGTGGGGGAATTGGACCTATCGGGTCGGTACTCCATATCCCAGTTTGAAGAACTTCTGGCTCCCTATTTACTGGGTAAGGCCAGCACTACAGGCTATTTCAGCCGGTAAGGTTTTTTCGGGCTTTTTGGTCCCTCTTCTTTTTGCGCATCCAAATTTGCACTACAAAAGTGCAACAATACGGATTGCTATCAGATATGTTGTGACTAATCTTAGGCCAAAAAGGAGGAGGTAGTCCATGAGAAGAAAGGCACTCTTCATCTCTTTTGTTCTCCTTTTGGCCTCTCCTTCCCTGGCTCTGGCTTCCCAGAGTGCCCAGGTGAACGGGGCTGATACGGCTTGGCTTTTGGCTTCCACAGCCCTGGTCATGCTAATGACACCGGGTTTGGCTTTCTTTTACGGGGGCATGGTGAGGAGTAGCAATGTTCTCAATGCCCTCATGATGAGTTTGATAGCCCTGGCAGTGATCACTCTCCAATGGGTGGTGATAGGTTACTCCCTCTCCTTTGGGAATGATATTGGTCATGTCATTGGCGGATTGAACCATATGTTCCTTAAAGGGGTGGGGATGGAGCCCAGTTCTGTTTATGCCCCCACGGTACCTCATCTAGCTTTCATGGCTTTTCAGATGATGTTCGCCATCATCACCCCTGCCCTGATTTCCGGGGCCGTTGTGGAGAGGATGAAGTTCCCGGCTTATGTGATTTTCATCCTTTTGTGGGCCACTTTGGTCTACGACCCCATATGTCACTGGGTATGGGGTAATGGAGGATGGCTGGCCCGGCTGGGGGCTTTGGATTTTGCTGGAGGCACGGTGGTCCATATAAATGCAGGTGTTTCTGCCCTGGCGGCAGCCCTTGTCCTGGGGAAGAGAAAGAGTTTTCTAAAGGAACCTATCATGCCCAACAATGTTGTCCTTACCGCCATTGGGGCTGGGCTCCTTTGGTTTGGCTGGTTTGGTTTCAACGCCGGTAGCGCCCTGGCCTCGGGAAAGCTCTCTTCTTTGGCCTTTGTCAACACCCATGTGGCTGCGGCTACAGCAGCCCTTTCCTGGTTGGTGGTTGAGTATCTCCAGCATGGGAAGGCCAGCACCATAGGCTTTTGTTCCGGTTTAGTGGCAGGTTTGGTGGCCATCACCCCTGCTGCTGGTTTTGTCAGCGTTTTGGGCGCCGTTTTTATAGGCGCCACGGTGGGGATCGTATGCTACGGTGCTGTGGTGGTGAAGATAAGGCTTGGCTACGATGACTCCCTAGATGCCTTTGGTGTTCATGGTATTGGCGGTTTGTGGGGGGCCTTGGCCACAGGCCTCGTGGCTGTGGTTGGAGCCAAAGGTCTTTTTACCGGTTCTGCAGCCCAATTTGGAAAGCAGGTTTTGGCTGGCGGTATCACCATAGCTTATGCCTTTGTCCTCACTTACATTATCCTTAAGGTGCTGGACGCCCTTGTGGGGCTCAGGGTGGATGCTGAAATGGAGCAGGTGGGGCTGGACTTGGAGCTCCATGGAGAGGAGGGTTATAGGATATAGTAACAGGACTTCCCCCAAAATTCCCTTCCTGGTAAAGGCATCATGTTCAGAATCCTGGATTTTTTCTTTCAAGCAAGTGAAAAGGCGGGGCATTCCTCCCTTGCCCATGGCTGATAGCTGATGGCTCATGGCTGATAGCAACTATGAGCTATGAACCATGAACTACGAGCTATGAAATATGAGCTATCATTTCTGCGCTCGGAACACCCCGCCCTTATCCCCAAGGGTAAAAACTGGGGGAAGTCCTGGATATAGTAAGGCTTGATTTTTAGCGCTATTGCCTTTCGATGGTACCCCCTTGGATGGGTATCCAGGGGTGTACTGCACATAATTTGTTCATAAATGGTCTTGTCAATCCTGGTGCATGAGGCTAGGTCGTGCTCGATGATAGAGCAGACATCGCTTAGGAGGGATTGGCATGATTAACGCAGGTGATACCGCTTTTCTCCTTTTTTCTGCAGCCTTGGTAATGCTTATGACTCTGGGCTTGGCCTTTTTCTATGGGGGACTGGTGAGGCGCAAGAACGTTCTTTCTGTTATTATGCAGTGCCTCTCACTTGCCTGTCTTCTGAGCCTTCAATGGATCCTTTTCGGGTATTCCCTCTCTTTTGCCCCCGATTTGGGCAAAGGCCTGTTGGGAGGTCTCCAATGGCTGGGCCTTAAAGGGGTAGGAACTGCTCCTGGCCCCTATGCTTCCACGGTGCCCCATTTAGCCTTTATGCTCTTTCAGGGGATGTTCGCTGCCATCACCCCGGCCCTCATTATAGGGGCCTTTGCCGAGCGAATAAAGTTTTCAGGCTTCGTTCTCTTCTCTCTCTTGTGGGCCTTCCTGGTGTATGACCCGGTGGCTCACTGGATTTGGGGATATGGGGGATGGTTGGCCAGGATGGGGATGCTGGACTTTGCCGGTGGCGTGGTGGTTCACCTCAATGCCGGCGTAGCGGCCTTGGTGCTGTGTATCCTTTTGGGCAAACGTCTGGGTTATCCTAAGCAGGCCATGGCCCCCCATAACCTCCCCATGGTCTATCTTGGCCTCACCCTTCTTTGGTTTGGCTGGTTTGGTTTCAACGGTGGGAGTGCCTTATCTGCCAATGGTGTGGCGGCCAGTGCCTTTGTGGCCACCAATACGGCGGCAGCAGCGGCTGGTGTCACGTGGGCCCTGGTGGAATGGATCTTAAGTGGGGCTGCTACCACCTTGGGAACAGCCACAGGGGCTGTTGCCGGTTTGGCGGCTATAACCCCTGCTTCTGGATTTGTGGCTCCTGTACCCGCTATGCTCATTGGAATCTTTTCGGGCCTTGTCTGTTACTTCTTCGTGGCAGTGGTTAAGGCCAGGCTAGGTTATGATGATTCTCTGGACGTCTTTGGTGTCCACGGTGTTGGTGGAGCCCTGGGCACCCTTGGAGCGGGCCTCTTCGCCAGCAAGCTGGTCAATCCCGCTGGGGCAGATGGTCTTTTCTTCGGCAACACCCATCAGTTTCTGGTCCAACTGACGGGTGTAGTGGTGGTAACTATCTTTTCGGCTGTGCTCACTTTCGTCCTCTTTAAAATAGTGGATGCCCTGGTGGGTATGAGGGTGTCCGAGGGCGATGAGATTACGGGTCTGGATCTTTCCCAGCACAAAGAGGCGGCCTACAGCGACTAGTTTTGCGGGGGCAAGGGCCTGGGTGTAACACCCAGGCCCTTGCCTTAGATGAACCTGCTCCTTTCTGTTTCTCCTGTGTAACCCCTTGGATGCGGGGGATCGCCTTCTCACCCTGATTGCACTATTATAGTGCAGTTACGCCCTTGAAATAGTGCACAAGCTTTGTAACAAATCCCCTAGAAATCTCAAGGAGGTGGGTTATGGTAGGGAAGGGTTTAAGGTGGTGGGTTTTCTGGGCGGTTTTATTGATGCCCTCCCTGGTATGGGCTCTGGACGGCAAGGTGGATGGAAAGGCCGTATCTCATGCCCAATATATGGCCGACACCCTGTGGGTGGTGATCACTGCTTGTTTGGTCTTCTTTATGCAGGCGGGGTTTGCCATGCTGGAGGCGGGGTTCACCAGAGCCAAAAACGCTGTCAATGTGCTCATGAAAAATCTTATGGATTTTTCCATGGCCACGGTGGCTTATTGGGCTGTGGGATTTGCCATCATGTTTGGCAATGGGAGCCCTTTGACCGGTTTCACCGGGTTTTTTGTGGGCCCCGGTACCTCTCCATCCCTCTTTTCAGCGTTGGCGTGGACGTCGGTACCTGTTTTGGCTGCCTGGTTCTTTCAACTGGTTTTCGCGGGCACGGCGGCCACCATTGTTTCAGGGGCCATGGCAGAGAGGACCAGGTTTCCTGCTTACCTTTTGTACAGCCTGTTTATCAGCCTCATCATCTATCCCGTTTCAGGCCATTGGGCATGGGGAGGAGGATGGCTCTCTTCCCTGGGCTTCAAGGACTTTGCCGGTTCCACGGTGGTCCACTCTGTGGGGGGATGGCTAGCCTTGGTGGGGGCCTACATGCTGGGACCCAGGCTGGGTAAGTACACCAAGGAGGGGAAGCTTCAGGCCATTCCCGGCCACAGCCTGCCTTTGGCCTTTTTGGGGGCCTTCATTCTGTGGTTGGGGTGGTTTGGTTTTAACCCGGGATCCACCATGGCCGCTGTCCCCGCTGACATTGGTCTCATAGCCGTAACCACCAACATGGCAGCTGCAACGGGGGGCCTTGGGGCCATGTTTTTCGCCTGGCTCAAGTTCGGTAAGCCCGACGCAGGCTTAACGATTAACGGGGCCATCGCTGGGCTTGTGGCCATAACCGCTCCCTGTGCCTTTGTATCGGTCCTTGGGGCAGCCATTATTGGCCTTGTCGCTGGTGTGGTGATGGTCTTTGCTGTCCTTTTCTTTGATAGGATCAGGATAGATGACCCCGTTGGTGCCATATCTGTCCATGGAGTTTGTGGTGCTTTGGGAACTCTTCTTCTGGGACTCTTCGATGTGAAGGATGGGCTGTTTTACGGAGGAGGTTTAAAACAGTTGGGGGTCCAGGCCCTTGGGGTAGGAGCTGTCTTTGTCTGGTGTATGGTGACGGGCTTCATCCTCTTTGGTGCCCTTAAGGCCACTGTGGGCCTTAGGGTGGGCAAGGATGAAGAGGTGGAAGGTTTGGACTTGGGTGAGCATGGTAGTGAGGCTTACAGCAAGCTGGAGATGAGTTCTTAAGGGAGGGGGCCATGAAAAAGGTGGAAGCCATCATCAAGCCTTTTAAGATGGACGAGGTGAAAGAGGCCTTAAACGAGTTGGGCATTCGGGGCATGACGGTGACGGAGGTGAAGGGGTTCGGCCGGCAAAAGGGCCACTCAGAGCTCTACCGGGGAGCGGAGTACGTGGTGGACTTTCTCCCCAAGGTGAAGCTGGAGGTGGTAGTGCCCGACGGTGTTGTGGATCAGGTCATTGAACGAATGGCGGAGGCAGCTAGAACGGGTAAGATTGGGGACGGGAAGATCTTTGTCATTGAGGTACTGGACGCCGTGAGGATCCGCACGGGAGAGCGTGGAGAATCGGTGGTATGAGCTGCATGGATGGGAAGGAGGAGACTGATGTTTAAAGAGGAAACATTGATAGAAAAACTCATAGGGATAAAGGAGAGCAAGGGATTAACGTTCCAAGAAGTGGGAGAAATGCTTGGAAGGGATAAGGTATGGGCAGCGGCGCTTTTCTACAGGCAGGCTTCGGCTTCCAGAGAAGAAGCTGAGATCTTGAAGAACCTTTTGGGACTGGATGAAGATCTCTTTAAGGCCGTTATGAAACCTCCGATGAAAGGCACTCTCATTCCGGAGATCCCTTCTGATCCCTTAGTGTACAGGCTTTACGAAATTGTGAGGGTGTATGGTCTTCCTATAAAAGCGGTGATTCACGAGTCTTTTGGCGATGGGATAATGAGTGCCATAGATCTCGTTATACACATTGATAAGGAGGAGGATCCAAAAGGCGACAGGGTTGTTATCACCATGAATGGAAAGTTCTTACCTTACAAGAAGTGGTAGAAAAAGAAAGGGGGGAGACATGAAAAGGTCTGGAGTTGTCGCAGCAGGGTTAATGATTGGTATGTTTTTGGTGTTCATGGGTAGGGATGGGCTAGCGAGGGACAGTTTGTTGCCTTTCTCGGTGGGTGCAGATCTGACCTATACCTCGGAGTATATGTGGCGGGGGCTTCACGTCAGTGACGACTCTTTACAGTGGGACTACTTCGTCAGCTATAAAGGTTTCACGGGCACTGTCTGGTACTCCATGGATATGACGGATCAGAATGACAATAGAGGGAGAATTATAGAGACTGATTATGCCTTGGATTACTCTGGAGACATGGGTTTCTTAAGTCCCAGGCTGAGCAAGCTTGGCTACTCTGTGGGGTACATATATTACGCCTTTCCCCAGGGGGATGGAGACAACACCCAGGAGGTCTACATGGGCCTTTCTTACGACACCTTCTTGTCTCCTTCTCTGACTGCTTATTTCGACATTGAGCAGCAGGGGGGGTGTTACCTTGAGCTGGGGCTGAGCCACACTTTTCCTTTGCCCTACGGGGCCTCTTTGGATCTGGCCGGTGCGCTGGGTTACTCCGTTGGTGAAGATGGGGAAGGGGACGGGTATTATAAGGATAGTGGTTTAACCCATGCCCAAGCCACGGTCACCCTCAACTACTCCCTCCTTCCCCACGTGACCCTCTCTCCTTTTGCCTCTGTACAACTCTGCATAGACGATTATGTGAAGGATCAGGATGATGTGGGTAATGATGTGGTGGTGTGGGGAGGGGTGGTATTGAAGGTAGAATTCTAGGGGTTCTACCTGGGTATTGAGGGGATGACCGGTGTGGGAAGGAACTTCCATGGGTTCCTTCCCTTTCTTTTTGTTTCCCTTTGATGCGGGTAAATTCTTGACTTGGGGGGGATTGGGGTCTATCGAGAAGCTCAGGAGGTGTTTATGCTTTTAATAGTAAAAAACATCAGCATTGAGGGCCCCGGTTTATGGGAAGGAGTGGTGGAAGAGAGGGGTATGAAGTATCGAGTGGTGGAGGCCTATGAAGAGGAAGTGCCCACAGATCCTGAGCCTTACTCTCATGTGCTCATTCTGGGGGGGCCCATGAGTGCCAATGAAGAGGAAAGGTATCCCTTCCTGGTCAGGGAGATAGAGCTCATCAGTAAGTGTGTGGAGGTAGATAAGCCCCTCCTGGGCATATGTTTGGGTTCCCAGCTCATTGCCAAGACCCTTGGGTCCCGGATTTATCCTGCCCCTGCTAAGGAGATAGGTTGGCATGTGGTGGAGCTTACCCGTCCAGCAGCCATGGACTTTCTGTTTTCTTTCATGCCTAAGGAAGTCACGGTTTTTCAGTGGCATGGGGAGACCTTCGATTTACCTCGCCACTCAGTGAGGCTGGCGGCATCGGAGGTCTGTCCGAATCAGGCTTTTCGGTTCAAGAATCATATCTACGGCCTCCAGTTTCATCTGGAGGTGACACAAGGCATGGTGAACACCTGGAAGGAGGCTTACAAGGATGAATTGAAGAAGGAGGGAGCAGCCATTCCCAGTTTCCTTCCCGATCCCCGAACTGCCGGTATAAGCTGGGAGTTCTTTTCTCGGTTTCTCCAGCTTCCCAGGAGTTTTTAATGAAGGGGCAGCCCCTTTTAGTAGGACGGAGGAGAGGGGGAAGCCCTTCTTGGGCATAAGTTGTCAAAACCACTCTTTGTTAGGAAGGAGGATGTTATGAAGAAGGTGGAAGCCATCATCAAGCCCTTCAAGTTGGACGAGGTGAAGGAGGCTTTGAGGGACGTGGGCATCCAGGGCATGACGGTGACAGAGGTGAAGGGCTTTGGTCGCCAGAAGGGGCATACAGAGCTTTACCGGGGAGCGGAGTACGTGGTGGATTTTCTCCCCAAGGTGAAGCTGGAGGTGGTCATTCCCGACGATATGCTGGATCAAGTGGTGGAGGCTATAAAGACGGGGGCATTCACCGGGAAGATTGGGGACGGAAAAATCTTTATTGTGAATATCGAAAACGCCATTCGAATCAGGACGGGTGAGTCGGGAGAAGGGGCCATTTAGCCCTTTTGGGGACTGGAACCCGGGCCGGCTCTCTGGCGAGTCAGCCCGGGATCCGCTCCTTTCTCTTGGCCTTCATTTCTAGGCGGGACTTCTCCGCCACTTCCCGAAAGAGGGAGTCGTTCATGAGCTTGTATCCCTCCCATGAAGGGGCGTTGTTCAACATCCAATACTTGCCCACGGGGTCTTGGTTTATAAGGATGTCCCGGCGGTGGTTGGCCACGTCCCAGGAACGCTCGATGTGCTGAGGCAAGGGGAGACCCCTCCCTTTCAGGAACGAAGCAAAGCCATCCCTCACCGACCACAGGGTGGAGGCATGGACAAAGTCGAAGCCCTGCCGGGCCCACACGTAAACCCCAACGCTCACGGCGTACAGGTCCACCCTTTTCACCCCCAGGGCGTCGTAGAGCCTCTCCTGGGATTCGTATAGGGCCGAGCCTATCCCCAGGTCGTTGAATTCCTGGTTGGGGAAGAAGCTCTGGTTTTCGGCGTAGATCTCTCCACTCATGACATAGAGGCGGCGGTAGGCTTCACCTATCTCCTCGTCGCCCGTGAGGGTCTTGAGGGTGGGCTGGATGGACCTGCCGAAGCGGTCCCTTTGCTGGTAGTATCTCACTCCAGCCCGGGGTTCTATCACCAGTTTGAAGGAGATATGGTTTTCGGTGACGCTCAGTGGTACAAGGGAAAACTTGGCCACCATAGGATGGTCTGTTTCCAGGAGCCTCTCTACCTCCCTTTCGTTCAGCCTTTTGTTTGTCAGGTGTATCACGGCCTTAGCCTCCTTCCAGCCAGCATTTCTCCTTTAAGCTCTTCTCCCCTGGCGGTGACGTATCGCCCCCTCTCCGCTCCTGGATCCTCGAAGAAGAGGAAAGGGATGTAGTTTTCACTGATGCCCCGAATGAGACCTGTCTCCCTATCCTTTCTCCCTTCTATTAAGACATTGAGGGGTCTGCCTATGTAAGCCTCCCGGAAAGCTCGGATCTTTCTGGTCCTTAGCTCCCGTAGGGTTTGATATCGTTCTTTCTTCTCCCCCGGGGGGACTTGATCCTTCATCTGGGCTGCGGGGGTACCGGGTCGGGGAGAGTAGGTGAAGATGTGCATGTAGTATATGGGCAAATCTTCCAGAAGGCGGCGGGTGTTTTCAAAGGCCTGCCTGTTTTCCCCAGGAAATCCCACCATGACATCTACCCCTATGCCCAGGCCAGGGCGGCCTATTACCAGTGTTTCAACCAGAGAGGCGAACTCCTCCCGGGTGTAGTGGCGCCTCATGAGCCTTAAGATCCCGTTATCTCCGCTTTGCATGGGGATGTGGAGGTGGGGAGCGATCTTCTCACGGGAAAGGATGAGCTCATTGAGCCGGGGAGTGAACTCCTGGGGTTCAATGGAGGAGAGGCGGACCCTCTCCAGCCCCTCTATTTCCAGGAGGGCCTCCAGGAGACGGGTCAGGTCCCAGTCCCGCCAGCGGTAGGCCCCAAGGTGGACCCCTGTGAGGACCAGTTCCCGGTACCCCGAGGACGTAAGCTCTCGAGCTTCTTTCAGGATCCATGGGGGAGGTGCGCTTCGGGCGGGTCCCCGGGCCCTCCACACGGTACAATAGGTGCACCGGTTGTTGCATCCGTCTTGGATCTTAAGAAAGGCTCTGGAGTATCCAGGGAAGGAGCGCAGGGGCATGGGCTGGAACTCCCGGCACTCCTCCACGGGCCGGACCATGATACCCCTGGTGCCGTTCTCCAGGGCCTTCTTAACGATTTCGTGGATGTTGGCCTTCTCCACGTTTCCCAGGACCAGGTCGGCTCCCAGTTCGAGGAACTCCTTCCCCCGTAGTTGGGACTGGCATCCCGTCACCACCACCAATCCGTGAGGAGGTTTCATCCTCACGGCCCGGCGGACCATCTGGCGTCCCTTGTAGTCGCTGCGTACCGTCACCGTGCAGGTGTTGACAATATAGACGTGGGCCCCTGGACCGAAGGGCACCGTCTGGAATCCGGCCCCCTCCAGGGCCTCCCGCATGGCCATGGTCTCGAACTGGTTAAGCTTGCAGCCAATGGTGATAAGGGCAACCTTCACTTTCATAATTGGTGATATATACCCTGGAATTCTCATCAACAACCGCTGGGCATCTTAAGGGTTTAATCGACAAAGGGAGAAGATCATCTGTATAAGTTTTCGGGGGTGGGGATGAAAGCACGTTGCCGCTGGTCTGGGTTTCAAAGACACATGGAGACGGGGGATCATGGGACCTGTTAACAAGAGAGCCATCTTTGGTTGGGCCATGTACGACTGGGCCAATTCGGCCTTTGCCACCGCTGTCATGGCGGGATTCTTCCCTATCTTCTTCAAAGAGTTCTGGAGCGCTGGAGTGGACCCATCCTTGAGCACTGCCAGGCTTGGTGTGGCCAATTCCGTGGCGGGCGTGGCGGTGGCCCTGTCGGCCCCTTTGCTTGGGGCCATTGCTGACAAGGGAGGGGTCAGGAAGGGGTTTCTCCTCTTCTTTGCCTACCTGGGGGCGGTGATGACGGCAGCTCTCTGTCTCGTTGCCCAGGGCCGATGGCCCTGGGCCATTGCCCTTTATGTATTGGCCACCGTGGGATTCTCGGGGGGGAACATCTTCTACGATGCCTTGCTCACCCAGGTGGCTCCCGAGGATAAGACCCACTTCGTTTCTGCCCTGGGCTATTCCCTGGGCTATCTGGGAGGGGGTCTTCTCTTTGCTATGGACGTGGTCATGGTTCTGAACCCCCGGGTCTTTGGCTTTGCCGACGCCACAGGGGCCTTGCGCTTCGCCTTCCTCTCCGTGGGGGTGTGGTGGATGGTCTTTTCCCTTCCCCTCCTTTTCTTGGTGAAAGAGGGAAGAGTTTCTGGAGAATTTGAGGTGAAGATGGTGAGGGCTGGCCTTGCCCAATTGGTGGAGACTTTCAGGGAGGCCAGATCTCTAAAGCCCCTTTTTCTATTTCTCTTGGCTTATTGGCTCTACATAGACGGGGTGAACACCGTGGTGCGCATGGCCGTTGATTATGGCCTTTCCCTGGGCTTTAAGTCCCAGGACTTGATTCTGGCCCTGCTCCTCACCCAGTTTGTGGGTTTTCCCTCCACCATAGGCTTTGGATATCTGGGGGAGAGGGTGGGGGCCAAGGTGACCATCCTCTTCGCCATAGGCGTCTATTTGGCCCTCTCTCTGTGGGGTGCTTTCATACACTCCAGGTGGGAGTTTTACCTTGTCGCCCTTGTCATCGGCCTGGTCCAGGGTGGCCTCCAGGCCCTGAGCAGGTCCTACTACGCCGGGCTCATACCCCAGGACAAATCGGCGGAGTACTTCGGATTCTACAACATGGTGGGAAAGTTCGCTGCCGTTCTGGGTCC
>JAJSAC010000074.1 GCA_024274915.1 Thermodesulfobacteriota bacterium | reverse complement strand
ATGTTCAGAATCCTGGATTTTTTCTTTCCAACAAGTGAAAGGGCGGGGCATTCCTCCCTTGCCCATGGCTCATGGCTGATAGCAACTATGAGCTATGAACCATGAACTACGAGCTATGAACTATGAGCTATCATCTCTGCGCTCGGAACGCCCCGCCCTGCCATCTGAGGGTAGAACTGGGGGAAGTCCTGTAAGCAAACCTTTGACAGGGTAACCTAGGTGAGGTATGAACCATTTTATCAGATCTACTAGACCATCAGTGGCTTGGAAAAGTGATGAGCGAAGTGGACTATGACAAACTCTCAAGCTCCCATAACAATCTCACCAGAACGGCTATAGGCAGATCCATCCTCTTTGCGAGAAAAGGCTATCTCACAAGACCCAAGCAAAGCTCCCAGCTTAAAAACTCATGCCCGAGGAGATGAGGAGATGAGGGTCCTATCCTAAGAAATGAAAAGGCTATAATCCGCCCTTTTCCTTATTAACGCTCAGCATATCCTTTGCAATAGAGCCCCAACAGCCAGCACATTAAGAGAACAAAGGAAAGCAAGTAAAAAACAGTGCATATATCCAAATCGGAGGTAAGAAATGACCGGAAGGAGCAAGCCAAAATTTCTGGCGTTAGGATTTGCTTTCCTGACAGTTCCCCTCCTGTTCTACGCAACAGGTAGCCTTGCTCAGAACATCAAGTTCGAAAATCTCACAATAATGGAAACTGCCAGAGGTTTCGTAGTAAAAGGAACTGTTGTAGGAACGAACTTAAACCCCAAAGGACAAATAGTAGAGTCGGACGATGTAGAGATTATCGCCGACATAAAAGAAAGTTCATCTTCGATATATCCTGTCCTCCCAGATGGAATGACCATATTAGCTCCACAAGGGGCAGAGACAAACTACTGGAGAAACGGAAAACCATTAACAAAAGTAGAATTTGAAGGAAAGGGAATAATAAGATATAAAATTGCAAGTTTCCCCTTGAGGAAAGCATCCGTCTGGTCCACCTATGGAGGACTGGGAGTATGGGAAAAGAGAGCGCCGTCAACCGTTAGAAAAAGCTTTGAAGGTATCATACCATCAGAATATACAGGAAAGACCCTCAGGATAAGGGCCACACTAAAACACACATGGGGAGGACCTTATGCAAACTGGCCTGCATTCAGCTTCCATCATGATATAGGCTACGAAGGTGTGCTGTCTGGACCTAAGGCTCCAACATATTCGAGCAATCGAACGCAAAAGATGGCTACCAGGACAAGGGCAACACCCAGCAAGAGCTACGAGGAACTGCTACGAGAATATGCCAAGTGCAGAGAAAGAATCCACTGGTCCAAGGTGAGAATAAACGAGTGGAAGCGCGAAAAAGAAGAGATAGATAGAAGTATTTTGACTCCATGGACACACACTTACCAGCAGATATGCGAGGACATTGAAACACTAAAGATTCTGTACAGGGGAGGAGCGAATTACGAACTAGTACAAGAAACTATGGACCCACTTAGAAAAAGCAAGCGCCTCGGAGAGAACATAAGAAAAGAAGAAGAGGAGCTGAGAGCAGAAGAGTATAAATGTAACAAGATCAAAGAGCAAATAGACAAGATAAGGGGGAGGTAAACCCGATGAAGAAGTACATATGTCTGATGACAATATTATCCATTCTCCTGCTCTCTGGAGCCTTATCCAGAGCCCACGGTTTCAAAACAAGCTTGAACAAAGTGAGAAAGTTAATCTCAGAAAAGCAAATAGAGTTAGAGATGGTTAAAAAGGGAGAAAAGGGTATCAATGGATATGCTTTATACGGATTCAACACCCCGAAGGAGCTGCTCACCGGAGACCCGGTCGTAGATCAGATATTTGACTCAAATAGTAGAATAACTGTCTTGCAAGAGCAGTTGAAGGTCCTGAGAATTTTAGAGAAAGCAATAGAAACCGAAGAAGCGAACTTAAGCCAAGGAGACCACGGAAACAAAAAGAAGAGATTAGCTCTTATCCCTTGTGCTCAAGCCCATCACAGGTGTTACTGGGGAGGAGGAAATCTCACCTTCTCGTGGGGGTGCTTAGAGATAGACCCCTTTGGGCAGGTGCGGGTCATCCTAAAAGGAGTAAAGGGAAGAACTGCAACGGAGACCCATCCGCCCTATCGCCTTCAGGTATTTTATCTGGGAGTAAAACCATCAGTGGCGATTGGCGACCCGTTCTATACAGACAACGAGGGAAATTTCGACGGGATTGTAGGAAGGATCTCTGCCTCAGGAAAGGGGCCTTTCGTCATCAACTCCAGTGGCACAGATGGAAACTGCAAGACCTTTAACACAGGGGCCCGCCAGCAGTTCATAACTGAACCATTTGAATTTAAGGCAACAGAGCAGGCGATGAAGCAGGGGACCTATACCTTCAACTATCCTATGATTAAGGGGTACAGGCTGGATTGGTGCCGTCTTTGGGCGACGGATTGTGGTAAAGGGGCAGCAAACGCTTTTTGTCGCCTGAGAGGATACGTCAGGGCTGAATCCTGGGAAATGGATCCTGACATCGGCCTTCGCTCACCCACCTATGTCATAGACAGCGGGCAAATATGTAACCAATGGTTATGCGATGGGTTCAAGTACATTACCTGCTCCGGTTCGGCACAGAGAAAAGAGACCTCCGTTATGGGCCCAATGGAGTGGGACACTGATCGGATGGGGCTAGATTACTCCAACTTCGACCTATCAAAAGCAGATCCCGCGCTGTGCCGGGATGCCTGCGCGCGGGATCCCAAATGCAAAGCTTGGACCTACGTGAAACCCAACACTGTCCAAGGGCCCAAACCGCGCTGCTGGCTCAAATACGCCATCCCCAGACCAAGCCACAGCACCTGCTGCGTTTCAGGGGTGAAACATTAGACACTCTCCAAGGCCATGGTTGAAGGTGACCTACCCTTTGGGCTAATCTCCAATCCATGGCCAGGGAAACCATCAGACAACTCAGATTGTATTTAGAACTTCTCCAGGAGATGGGAGTGGACTACCTGCCCCGTGGCGAAAGCCGGGATAGGAGCCCGTCACCCACCCCTTCTACCCGGGAAGAGAAACCCGCCCCTCCCCTCCAGCCAGACATGAAGAAGCTGGATTCGGCCCAAACCAATCCCCAATTAGAAGCCGTCAGGGCCGAGATGGGGGAGTGCAAGAGATGCCCCTTGTGGAAAGAACGAAAGACCCTGGTCTTCGGCGAAGGCAATCCCTGGGCAAGGCTCATGTTCGTAGGCGAGGCTCCGGGACGGGAAGAAGACCTCCAGGGCAGACCCTTCGTGGGCCAGGCGGGCAAGCTCCTCACCCAATTCTTGCAAACCATCGGCCTCTCCAGGGAAGACGTGTACATTGCCAACATTCTCAAATGCAGGCCACCGGGCAACAGAACACCCCAACCCCAAGAAATAGAGCAATGTTTCCCCTTCCTTCTGAAACAGATTCAGGCCATAAAACCCAAGGTCATCTGCTGCCTGGGAGGAGTGGCCGCCCAGACTTTGTTGGGCCAGAAGGTGGCCATCACCCGCCTCCGAGGCCAGTTCATTCCCTGGCGGTGGGATATTGAACTCTTCCTCACCTTTCATCCTGCCTACCTCCTGAGAAATCCGGGACAGAAGAGGAACGCCATGCAGGATTTCCTAAAATTGAAAGAGAAGCTAGAGGGTTCGGAATGAAAGTCAACCCCCTCATCGTAGCCCTGGACACGGGGGACAAAGAGGTCCTCCAAGCCCTGGTAGAACACCTAGCCCCCGTGGTGGGAGCCTTCAAGGTGGGGTTCTATCCCTTCCTCCTCTTTGGATGGGACCTGGTAAATTACATCCATTCCCGAGGATCCCGGGTTTTCTTAGATCTAAAGCTCCACGACATCCCCAACACCGTGGCCATCGCCGTGGAGGTAGCAGCCCATAGAGGGGTGTTCATGGTCAATCTCCACACCCTGGGAGGCAGAGAGATGATGGAAAGGGCCGCTCAGGTGGCTCGGGAAATCTCTCCCCGTCCTCTCCTTTTGGGAGTCACCGTCCTCACCAGCATGGAAACCCAGGACTTGAAAGAAGTAGGCATCCAGGGCCCTGTGGAACACAGGGTTCTGAGTCTGGCCCGCCTGGCCCATGAGTCGGGACTGGACGGAGTGGTGGCCTCTCCCCAGGAGGCCAGGACAATAAAAGAAGAGCTGGGCAAGGAGTTTGTTATAGTCACCCCCGGAGTGAGACCCCCAGGCTCGCCCCTCCACGACCAGAAAAGAGTGGCCACCCCCCGGGAAGCCCTGTTGGCCGGGGCCCATTACATCGTGGTAGGACGGCCCATCTGCCAGGCCCCCGATCCTGTGGCCGCGGCTCGGGAAATCCTGGAAGACCTAGGGATGAGGACAGAAGGATGAAAGGGGAAAAAGGAATAAGAGGCTTTCATTCCAAGCTTTTTAATCTCATCCTTCCTCTCCTCTCCCTCTCCCTTTGCCTCTGGCTGTTCATCCCTTCCCCCGCCACCGCCCAATCCTGGACTTTCTGGCGGGACATAGGTCTCGCCCTGGAATTGGGCATGAGGGACCTAGCCATAAAACGCCTGGAAAGCCATAAGCCCGCCAACCCCCACGAAAAGGAGCGAACCTGGCTGGCCCTGGGATACACATACCTGAAACTAGGAAAAGGAGACAAAGCTAAGGGATATCTCTCCCGCATCCCCACTTCATCCCCTTACTTCGAAGCGGCCCAGGCCCTTTCCTGGAGCCAAAAGATGGAAATCGAAGAAGTGAAAGGAGTGATCCCCCCCACCTCTCCCCCCTACAAGGTCTTCCAGAAGACCCTCCCCAAAAACCCTGTGGAAGCCCTAGACTACCTGGTCCTCAACTCTCCCTTCCTCTTACCAGGAGAAAAAGAAAAGGGGGTACTGGCAGTCATCCGGCTTCTCTTCTGGAAAGGGGATGACGACAGGGTTCTGGCCCTCCTGCGTCGATTCCCCTTCCTAACCACCAAAGAGGAGGCCGTGTGGAAGGGAGCCCTAGCCCACTACCGTCGAGGAGAGTTCACCCAAGCCCTCAGCCTCCTCTCCTCTTTGCCCCTCTCCCCCAGGGTCCACTACTGGCAGGCCCTCGTTCTCCAGACCCTAGGAAAGGACGACAAGGCCCGGGGCCACCTGAGTAAAGCCGCCAAGGGTTGGGGGTTCTACCCATTTTTGGCCCGCCTCCGCCTGGGGTTATCCCCTCCCTCCTACAAGCCTTGCCCTACGGTGAGCCTCTCGCCAAGGGGGTTCTTCCATGATTTGGTGGAGATGGGCATGGAAGATGTAGCGGAAAAAGTGATCATGGACCGCCTCTGGTCCCAAAAGATCTCCAAGGACCAAGCCCTGGCCCTTTTTTCGGCCATTAACCCTTTCATCGCCTTAAAACTTAGTATGAAAGGGTGCCTCATGTACCCCTACAGGGAGCTGGTAGAGGGATTCTGCCGCCTTTACAGGGTGGAAGTGCCCCTGGCCTATGCCGTCATGCGCCAGGAGAGCCTGTTCGATAAAAGATCCCTGTCCAGGAGCAACGCCATGGGCCTCATGCAGGTCCTACCATCCACGGGAGAGTTCATTTCTCAAAGACTCAGGACAGACGCATTCGCCCCCAGCATGCTATTTGTGCCCATCTTTGGGATAAAATACGGTGTGTGGTACCTCTCCCACCTCCAGAAGCAGTTCCCCACCCTCACCCTGGTGGTGGCTGCCTACAACGCAGGGCCTACGGCCGTAGGAGATTGGTACAAAAAGTGGGGCATGGCATCACCCCCCGAAGTGGCCGAGTATTACCCCAAAGCCGAAACCAGAAACTACGTGAAGAGGGTTATCACCTATTACCTCCTCTATTCCTGGGAAGGGAAGTGAACGAGTAAATGAGTTAATGGGCTGATGGGTTAATGGGTTGATGAGTGAACCCTCTCTCCCAACCACCTCATCCACCCGTTTACTCTTCTACCCATTTACTCTTCAGTCTTTCCCACACCTCCGCCGCCAGCTCTTCCCACGGGTAAACCTCCAAATCCCCCAGCTCCCCCTTTTCCGTGGAGAGACCGGGGATATAGGGAATGAGGGCCAGGACCTTCACGTGCCCCATCCTCTCAATAACGGCAGGGTTGGTCTCCTCGGCCACCCCGGGCTCCTCGGGATACCCCGAAATCACCACCCCCAGCACCCTCAGCCCCATGGCCCTGGCCACCCTCACCGTCAAAAGTGTGTGGTTGATGGTGCCCAAAGAGGGACGAGACACTATGAGAAGGGGTAAATCTAGCCACCGGGCCAGGTCAGCGTAAGTGAAGGACCCAGTCAAAGGCACCAACAATCCCCCCGCTCCCTCCACCAGGGTGATGGGATAAGCCTCAATCCACTTCCTGAACCTCCCACCGATAAGGACCAGGTCTATCCCCACCCCTTCCCTCTCAGCGGCCACGGCAGGAGCCAACGGCTCCCTCAAAGTATAAGGGACCACCTCTTCCAAGGATCGGGGGGTGTTGCTGCACATCTTCAGAAAAAGGGCATCCAAAGGTTCCCCCACCACGCCGCTCTCGGCGGGTTTGAACACCCCCGTTTGCAGACCCATCCTTCTAAATCCCACAGCCAAACCGCCAGCCACCACTGTCTTGCCCACCCCTGTATCAGTAGCCGTCACCATGAGGGCCTTTCCCATGAAACGCCTCCACATTGCTTATCTTTTCTTATTATTTTATAGAGCGGTAACATGGATGGCAAAAGAATCGCACAGGGAGACCTGGCCCTGCTGGTCTCCAAAGAGGGAAAAGAGTTTCTGGTCCAGGTGGAGAAAAGGGTCTTCGGTACCCACCTGGGCAATGTGGATCTAGGTAACCTCATAGACCAACCCTGGGGATTAACCATCGGAACCCACAGAGGAAAGACCCTTTACGTACTCAAGCCCTCCCTCCACGACCTCACCCGCCACATCAAAAGGCGCACCCAGATCATCTTCCCCAAGGAACTGGGTTTCATCCTCATGAAACTAGAGGTGGGCCCGGGGAAAAGGGTGATAGAGTGCGGCACGGGAAGCGGAAGTCTCACCCTGGCCCTGGCCTGGATGGCAGGGCCAACGGGGCAGGTGATAAGCTACGAAAGGGAAGAAGCCTTCTCCCTCTTGGCCAGGGAAAACCTGGAACGGTTGGGCCTGGCAGACAGGGTGGAGTTCAAGGTAAAGGATATCCAGGAAGGGTTCGATGAAGAGGAGGTGGATGCCCTCTTCCTGGACGTTAAAAACCCCTGGGACTACCTGGAGCAGGCCCACCAGGCCTTGTCGGGGGGACGAACCCTGGGTATCCTGGTACCCACCACCAACCAGGTGAGTCGGGTCCTATTTGGACTGGAAGAAAAAGGGTTCGTTTATCCCGAGGTGTGCGAAATTCTTTTGAGACGGTACAAAGCCAACCCCGAACGCCTTAGACCAGAAGACAGGATGGTGGCCCACACGGGCTTCCTCGTCTTCGCCAGAAAGATGCTCCAAGGGAAAGGGGAAAAAGGAGATGGAGTTGTACTTCAACAGCAATGAAAGAAAGGGAAAGATAGATTACCACGGAAGAGTGAGGAAAGACGGGAAAGACTTCAACTTCACCCTCACTCAAGTGGGCTCCTTCCTCTATCTGGACTTTTGGCCTTTCGAGACCTTGGGTTACAGCCTGGTGGAAGCCATTAGCCACATCCTGGGAAATCCCAAAGAAGGCCCCACAAAAAGAATCCTTCCCTCCTACTGCGGTAAAGGAGTGGAAGTATTGGCCACAGGATGGGTCATGGCATCCACTCCCATCCAGGAAACAGAGGAAGCTATTGTCAAAAAATTAAAGGAGCTGGGAAGCAATGGATAAAAGAGAGATAGACTACAGAGAAACCTTCCATCCCCTGGGAAACTACTCCCCATCCATGGAGGGAATAGACCTCTTATATTATGGCAACGGCCGTCTAAGCTCCAACATTTATATCCTGGAAGAAGGCCGCACTCTCGTAGACTTGGGGAACTTCGCCGGATTGGTGGCCGAGCTGGAGGAACACTATCCCCAGGTCCAGGTGGAAAGGGTCATCTTCACCCATGCCCACTTCGACCATTTGGGAGGCCTGGGAGAGATCCTCAGCCACTGGAAACCCCAGGTTATCATCCATAAAACCGAGTTGGAAAGCATGTTACCCGGAGGCACCACTCTAAGGGAAGCCTTTCAGGAAATGGGAATAAAGGATATCAAAGAACTCCAGGGAAACGAAGAGATAGAAGTCGCCGCTAGAAAGCTGCGGGTTCTATATACCCCGGGACACACGCCGGGCTCCATAAGCCTCTACGATCCCGAGAAGGGGGTCCTGTTTTCAGGGGACACGGCTTTTCCCATGATGGGAGAAGAGATGCTTTTGACCGCCCCCGACCCCCAGGGAGGAAACCTCCAGGAGCTGACCGAATCCATCCGCGTGCTCATCCACCTGGAAATCCAGGCCATGCTTCCGGGCCACCTCTTCCCAGTATGGGAGAATGTAAGGGAACACCTCAAAAGGACCTACTTCGAACTTCAACTCCAGCTCCAGGGCCGGGAAGATATGGCCCTAATCAATGCTGGCATCCTCTCTGCCGACCTGGGAGACCTGGATGAAGCCGTGGCCTTCTTCGACAGAGTTCTGGAACAAGCACCCAACCATCCAGGGGCCTGTTTCACCAAAGGACTGGCCTATTACCAACAGGGCAAATTCAAAGAGGCCATAGAGCTCTTTGACCGGGCCCTGGAAGCGGCCCCCAATTTCCAAGAAGCCCAACAGGCCCGAAGGATGGCGGCCATCGCCCTCTCGGGCAGAAAGGAAGAAGGGCAGTAACCAAACATCCTAAACGAAAACTAAGTTCAGCCCTTCCCAAGTAACAAATCCGTGAATCCTCAGAAACAGGCTTTTCCGCATATCGGTCCCCTTAGGTAAGCCTCAGTTCTACAAACACTTATAAGAACCAATCCCACCAAAAGGTCCGATCCCCAGGATTTTAAAAACTTTGTAAATTAATATAACAACTATATATTTTACAGTTTTAGAAAGAATAAAATTATCTTATTCTCACTTTAACAAAGGATTATCACTCGTTTGATTATTACTGAACCTTTGCCGATAGTACGGGGCCTCACAGGGGCACTAACCCCAGACAGAAGGGTGCCCGAGGCAAAAGGGACGGTTTCGCTGAGTAACCCCTTTAATTACAGAAAATTACATCCATAAACCCCTCCCCACCCATCCAAAAAGTCCTACTCAGGGTCTAAATTTTAATCACGATGTTATAATATCTCTAAAATTTGCATGGGCCATATTTTGAACTACCCTATTGACAAAAAGAACAAAGTTTTTTACTTTTCTCCCTACCTGCGGCGAAGGGCTGCGAATATTTGGAGAGAAGGGGGGTGGTAAATGTTTCGCAAAAGGAAAGCCTTTTCAGGGGGTAAGGCGAGAGACTCAAGGAACACTATTTTAAGAGGGAGGTTAGAGAAATGGCGGAAGAAATAAAGCTTACACTCCCACCACAGGCTGAGAAGAGGCATGCACCCAGGAAGGTGCAGGAGGTGAAGGAGATTGAAATCACCAGCAGGGAAGACACCTTAGAGATCAACTCTCCCGAAGTGAGGCCTTGGCCTGTCACTCCACCTCCTTCGCCCGACGAGGTGATGGAGAAGGTGTATGCCGCCAGGAGGGCCGAAGAGTTCGGGAAGTGGTGTGAAGACAACCTCCGCATGGAGTACAACTTTCTGAAACCCGAGGCCCTCCAGGGGTACAGGGTATTGGAAGTGGGCACCTGGAAACTTAGCGGTCCCTTTGCCTGCTCCCTTCTGGCCGAGTTGGGAGCCGAGGTGATTAAGGTGGAGCCCCCCGAAGGGGATCCCCTAAGGAAGCTTACCCCCTTCGGCAGGGAGGAGTATATGCTGGAAGACGTGTACTCAGGGGAGAAGTGCGGTCTGGAGTTTATCCACGAGTGCCGCAACAAGTACTCTATCACCCTCAATCTCGACACAGAGGAAGGCCAGGAGATGTTCAAGAATCTGGCCGCCACCGTTGACGTCATTGTAGAGTACTATCCCCCTGGCTACATGGATGAAAGGGGGCTGAGCTACAGGTATCTGGAGAAGATCAATCCCAAGCTGGTCTACTGCTGGACTGGCGAGGTGGGCCAGTGGGGTCCCATGAAGGACGAAGTGTCCAAGTTCGGCCAGCCCATGCTGGACCCCTTCGGCATGGTGGCCTGCTCTTGGGTCGCAAACACGGGATTCCCCCCCGACCTGCTCCCCAGGGAGAAAGGCGGTAACCCCACCCGTTCAGGCCCCTGGTTCGCTGACTACACTGCTGGCGAGCAGGCGGCTGTGAACATCCTGGCAGCCCTCTACTGGAGGGACGAATTCAGCGGCGAGGGCCAGTTCATCGAGACCACCTCTGCCGAGGCCCTCATGGACATCCTGGACTTCGACATCACCTGGTACGGGTTCAACGCCAGCATCAAAGCCAGGACGGGCTCCTGGGACCCCAACCTGAACCAGTACGCCTGGAACCCCTGCCGGGACGGCTACATGATGATCGGCGGCCAGACCGACAGGCTGTGGTACAGGATCGGCATGTGTATCGAGAGGGACTACCCCGAGTTCGGCCGTCTCATCGGCGAAGACCCCTTGCTCAAGGAGGTGGGTGCCAGGAACGCCCTGGAGGCCCTCACCAAGACCTACACCCTCACCACCAGGTGGCTCAGGGAGATCTGCCGGAAAGAAGCAGAGGACAAGCTCATGGAGTACGAGATCGCCGCAGGGCCATTGCTCTTTATCGACGAAGTGGCCGAGTTCCCCCACTTCAAGTACCGCCCCTGGGTCGATACCATTGAGGACGAGCACTACGGCACCCTGCTCTATGCCTATCCGCCCGATGGCTTCCAGATGAGGACCCCTGCCAGGGTGAAGTGGCTGGGCAGGCCCCTGGGCAAGGATAACTACGAGATCTACATGAAGTACCTTGGCATAGATCAGTGGAAACTGAGAGAACTTGAAGAGAAGGGGGTAGTGTGATGGAGAAGTTTGAAAGGATACCCATAGAGGATCAGCCGGGGCCCAAGAGCCAGGAGGAAATGGATGAGATGAAGATGCCCTTTGAGGAGTACTGCCGTAAGGTCTTCGACGTGGGTAATGAGCACGTGAAGCCTACGGCCCTCAAGGGCATCCGGTGGCTGAGCACCACCATGTACATCTTCACCCCCCACTCCGTCACCAACCTGGCCGAGTTGGGAGCCGAGGTGATTAAGATCGAGATGCCCCGGATGGGAGACCCCATGCGCCACACCTCTCCCTTCAACGAGGCCTACGTCTATCCCCTCCACGACACCAGGCCCATGACGGGTACAGGTGTGGCCTGCTTCAACGCCAACGTCAACGAGTACTACATCTCCATGGACTACCACCGGGAAGAGGTGAAAGAAGCCTTCTACTCCCTGGTGAAGATGTCCGACGGCCTCACCGAATGCTACAGGCCCGGTACCTTCGACAGGTGGAAACAGAGCTACAGGTACCTCCAGGAGCTGAACCCCCGCTTCATCTACGTGTGGGGCGGCGGATTCGGTTACGGTCCCAAGGTCTGGGGAGGTTCCTACGACATCCTGGGACAGGCCCACGCCGGTCTGGCCAGCATCACGGGCTTCCACGAGGACTTCGGCGGCCATGCCACCAAGAGCACCAACTGGAACATCGACTGGTACTCGGGGACCCAGATCACCGTGGCCGTTCTGGCATCCCTCCTGTGGCGGAGGAAGACGGGACTGGGCACCATGATCGAGTTCTCCCAGGTCCAGGCCGCCACCAGGTGTATTGGCTACACCGTGCCTCTATACGGCAGGTTCGGTATCGTCCGCCAGAGATGGGGCAACTGGGATACCCAGCTGTGCGTCCACGGCATCATCATCTGCGGCAAGTCCGACTATCCCAATGAGAAGAACCCCCAGCTCAGGGAAGAGGCCCGCTACGTCATGGTCAGCGCCTTCAACGATCCCGACTTCAAGGAGCTGTGCAACGTGATCAAGCGCCCCGACCTCTACGAGAAGTACCAGAACCACAAGAACAGGGTGGAAGCCGAGGCCCAGGTGGAGATCTACCACGAGCTTGAGAAGTGGGCCGCTGACAAGAGCCGCTCCGAGGTGACCAAAATCCTAAAGGAAGCCGGCCTTCTGGCCATGCCCGTGCTCAATGACAAAGAGGTCTACGAGTCCGAGCATTACAGGCAGAGGGGCACCGTCCGCTGGCAGGCCGATCCCTGGTACGGTGATTTCGTGGTCCAGAGCACCTATAGCTGCGGCCTCATGTCCAAGACCCCCAGAAGGAAGCTGTGGGACCTCAGGCCTGTGGGCGCCGACAACGTCAAGATCTACCACGAGCTGCTGGGCTATCCCATGAGCACCATCAAGGACTGGTACGACAAGACCATCATTTAGGGGGAGGGACCATGTGTGATATAATTTGGTGCAAAGAGAAAAAGGCAGACGGCACGGTGTGTAACACTGTCAACTACCTGGACCCCTTCAACTTCTGGAACTGGGAGGGGACCATTGCCTGTGCCGAATGCGGCACAGTTTACTACATCTACATGATCCAGGGGTGGATGTACAGAGGACCCGAAAAACAGCCCCCTGGCACCGAGCCTGATATCAGACCTCTTTACGCTGACAAGCCTCTGGAGGGCTATGTCCGTTACCTTCCCGGGGTGGAGGGCAAGACCCGGCCCTACCTGTGCCTGCCCAGAGAGATCTACCTGGGTAAACCCGACCCCAGAAGGTTCAGCATCAGGGGCTATCCCGTCAGGGGATGGGCTCCCCAGCCGCCATCCACGGGCATTGCTGGATCCGCTGGCTTCAAGTGGGAGATCGAGAAGCTCTCTCCTGAGGTCTGGCAGGAGTTCCAGGAGATGAAAAAGAAGGGCGAAGCCAGGGATTGGTAAAAAGGAGGGATGCTATGGGAATTGACAGGAGCTATTTGGAGAAACCCGTTGAGGAGATGACTCCGGACGAGTTTCGGCTCATGATCCTGGAGCCGGAGAAGGACTCCGACCACATCTGCTGGAACTGCAGGTACTTCAAACCCGTGATCAAGAACTCCCAGTTTCCTCCGGCGGATATCATCGGATGGTGTAAGAAGCTTCACTGGCCCTTCTTCTGGTGCGTACCGGAGCACAGGGTCGTCAAAAAATGCTACGCCTATGAACCTATAAAGTAGGAGGGAAAAGGCGGGCATGGACGAGGATGTCAGGAGAGAGCTCGAGGACCTCAAGACCATGGTGCTGGCCTGGAAGGAGAGCTACATCAAAATGGCCAGGGAGAATGGGGGAGGCGAATACCTGGTGGAGGAGTACAACTCCGAGATAGAAGAGTTCGTCTTCCCCTATGTCTACAAGATAGCCAAGTTGGGTGGCATGGAGATGGAAGAGTTACACGTCTTTGTGCGCTTATGCCAGCACCAAACCCTGGAGCTCCGTGAAGCTCTCATGGAGATGGGGGCAATCTTGGTGGAAAAGGAGGAAAGTGATGCCTGAGAGATACAGAGTGGTCTTGTGCGGTTTTGACCCGATGCTCGTCAGGGGTTACGTAAAGACCGGTGCCAGGGCTCTTTGGTGGTACCTGAGCAACGAGACCTTTGATGAGTACAAACCCCAACCCAACCAGAAGGTGCTAGGTAAACTTCTGGCCGTGTACGACTGGAATGGAAACAAGCTGGCAGAGCCCAACGAGTTCTTCGAGTGGAGAACCAGCAAGGAGACGGGTTATGCCGTAGTGATCTCTCCAGAGACTATCGTGAAGTACGAGCTCACCGCCTGGCACTACCTGGAGCTTATCCTGGAAAGGATAGGAGAGAAAGACGTCTATCCTGGCGAGGAGAAGGCCTTCAAGATCTGGCCCATTGAGACCATGGGCAAGGTCCACCCCTACCGCTTGGACTACATTCCTCCGGTGGACTAGAACAACCATGGGCGGGGGCTTCTGTCCCCGCCCACCTCCCATCAGTCTTTAATTAACAATGTCTGCCCTTGACTAATAGTATGCCTACCTTTAAAACCACTCCAACCCAAAAAGGAGAAGAGGATGAACCAGGAGTCCATGGAAAACCCCCAGGTCACCCACTGGCAGCCCCTCCAAGAAGTGCTAGGAACCACCCATCCCTTTTTCAAACAGTGCCTATTCTTAGAAGGATTCGACATCTCCTCCAATATCTACGCCATAGTGGGAGACTACATCTCCCTCATAGACCCGGGCAACGACTACACCGCCTTCCTTCAGCTCTTCGAAAAAGGCTATAAGCCCACGGACATCAAGAAGATTGTTATCACCCACGGTCACCCTGAACATGCCATGGGTATACTCGAGCTCTTTCGTTACCCCAGCATCCAGCAGGAAAAGGACTTGGAGATCTTTTTCACCGAGACCTCCCCAGAGTCTCTGGTGGAGTTGGTCCGGGAGTTCGGCTGCAAGATCACCCAGGTCCAGAACGGAGATGTGCTGGACCTGAGTGGGTTTCAATTGGAGGTGATCCACACCCCCGGCCACACCATGGACAGCATATGCCTCTACCATGCTTCAACTAAATCCATATTCACCGGCGACACGGTAATCCCCCACGCTGTGGCCTCCCCTGACTCCACTGCCGGAGGAAGGGCAGACTATTACCTCCTCTCCCTAAGAATACTCATGAACATGGGAATAAAGCACCTCCTACCTGGCGACGGCCTACCCGTGGCCCATGAAGCCCAAAACGTCTTAGAAGGCTCCTACGCAGGGGCCATCAAACAGATCATAGGACTGAAAACCCCCTGGCTCGATGGGGCCAGCCAACTGGCCCAAAAAGGGTACCTTGCGGAGGCCGCCTTCTGCTGCGACATCGAGCTGAAAGAAGATCCCAACAACCTCAAAGCCCTAGAGCTCAAGGCTTCATGTCTAAGTGACATGGGCCGGTTCGAAGAGGCTTACAAAATATTTGATCGGCTCTCCAAGGAGATTGGAAGCTATACCTTTGCCACCATGGGCAAGGGGTACTCCCTTTTGGGCATGGGCAGATACAAAGAGGCCATCATGCAATTCAACAAGATTCTGAAGAAGAACCCCGCCCACAAAATGGCAAAAATCTACAAAGGCATAGCCCTTTATCTTTCAGGAAAGCAGGAAGAGGCTCTACGGATAGACGAGTTCAAAGAAGAGTTCGTAGCCAGGTTTGTGAAAGAGATGGAAAAGGGAGCCCAGGAAAGGAGACAGGACATCCAATGAGCGAAAAACAGACCACCAATCCTTCCCCAGCACCTCCCTATCCCCTCAGAAAAAGGCACTCTCCAGCTGTTCCTTTAAACCTTCACAGGAGGAAGTGGGATGCTCAAGTTTGAAAAACTCGAATTTTACTACAGCAGTAAAATCCAGCCCGACCCCCGGTATCCCTGCAACATCCAAAAAACTTTAACAGACCTGGAAAAGCTGGCAGAAAAAGGGGTTGATGCCAGGGCCATAGACGTGGAAGAGCTCAGGGATGTTTTTAGGGCCTATCATAAAGCCGTATCTGGCCCTGATCCTGAAAAGAAATCGGTGTTCAACGAAATAAAGGGGGCCAGCTATAGTGAATTCTTCGGCAGAACCATTCCCGCCCTTCTGTGCTACTCCAAAGCCAACGACAGGGCCCCCAGTCAGGTGTTCCCCAGAAAAGAAGGGGAGCTGATCACAGTTAACGACGCCTTAGAGGCCATTCTTAAAAGAGCGGAGGAAGGATAAGGCCCCTGCTCTAAAACTCCAAAAGCTTCAGACTCTCCCGCCACCTTTCGAAATAGGGAAAAAGGATTTCTGAAGCCTCCCTCAAGGCGCCACTCCTGGCCACCTCCATGAGGGCTTGGGTGAAGAGAACCCAGGCCTCAGCCACCTCCCCCACCAGGGTGCCCCGCATGTACCTAAACTCCACAGTGCCCCTGAACCAGTAAGAATGAAGGTTAAGACCATGGTAACGGGTCTCATTGTACCTCTCGTTTCTTTGAAAGCTTGCCCCTTTACCGTACCAGATTTCCTGAAGGCACTGGGTGAACTCACATTCTTCCTGGGAACATTTCCCCACCAGACCCACCAATTGGGGAGGAAGGGGTCTGCAGGATTTTTCCATCCTCTTACCATTGTTTGGGATGGCATTGTATATCGAAGGCTCCCAGGCCAACATGAGCTTCAGTAGAGACCTCAACTCCTGGCATCCGAAGTCCCCGGCATCATGGTGAACATGAAGGCCGCAGCTCT
>JAJSAC010000073.1 GCA_024274915.1 Thermodesulfobacteriota bacterium | reverse complement strand
GGTACTATGCCATAGCAGACGGGATAATGGCTCTTTTGACAAAGCATCCGGGGAAAGTGATAGGGAGGGGGGACAGAGAGAAGGATCTGCAGCTCACATTGGGGTTGGTTCCAGGAGGCTGAAAAACTGGGGGAACTCCTGTGGGAGCTCCCATTGACAAGAACCGCCACTTCCAATACCTATCCCCCGGGAGATTGCAGGATGCACAGGGGAAAAAGGGAAGAGGGTGCCATCATAGACGCAGCCCTCATGAAGAAACTGATAGATACCGCCACCAAAAGGGAACCCGCCGACCTAGTCCTCAAAAATGCCCAAGTAATGGACGTGTTCTCCGGCAAGATCGAGCGTAAAGACGTGGCCATCAAAGATGGCTACATAGCTGCTTTAGGATCGAATTTTCCTGCCCAGATGACCATAGATCTCAAAGGGGCCTTCCTCATTCCCGGATTCATAGACGCCCACATCCACCTGGAATCAAGCCTGGTCTCCCCCGCCCAGTTCTGCAAAACCGTCCTGGCCAGAGGCACCACCGCCGTGGTAGCCGACCCCCACGAAATCGCCAATGTCCTGGGAGTAGAAGGGGTAGAGTACATGCTCCGCATCACCCAGAATCTACCCCTGGACATTTTCTTCACGGCTCCGTCCTGCGTTCCAGCTTCCCCCCTGGAAACTTCAGGGGCCAACCTGGGGACCAAAGAACTGGAACCCCTCCTGGACCACCCTCGGGTGGTGGGTCTGGGGGAAGTGATGAATTTCCCTGGGGTTATAAACGGTGACCCCCAGCTTTTGGAAAAGATCCATCTAGCCTTGAGCAAGGGCAAAAAAGTGGACGGCCATGCCCCGGGGCTCACGGGAGAAGCCCTCTCGGCCTACGTGGCCCCGGGGATCACATCGGACCACGAATGCGTCCATTTAAAAGAAGCGGAAGAGAAACTGAAAAGGGGCGTATACATCATGATCCGGGAAGGGTCCACTGCAAAAAACATGTCGGCCCTCATTCCTCTGGTCCGGGCTTTTGGGGTGTCCCGGTTCATGCTAGTCACCGACGACCGTCATCCCCAGGACCTCCTGGAAGAAGGTCACATGGACTTCCTCCTGAGAAAAGCTGTCTACATGGGCATCGCTCCCAACCTGGCAGTACGCATGGCCACCTTCAACCCCGCCTTCTACTTCAACCTCAGGCGTAGGGGGGCCATTGCTCCAGGCTATATGGCAGACATGGTGGTGGTGAAGGACCTCAGAGACTTTTTCCCCCTTTGGGTCTTCAAAGAAGGTCGAACGGTTGCCCAAGAGGGAGTACTTCTGGAAGAGATAGACACCACCCTACCCGAACCCCCCCCTCCCTCTTTCCATATCAAGTTGCCTCCCCAGCCCTTCCGCATTCCCGCCCAGGGCAAAAAGGCCAGAGTCATTGTGGTTATACCCAGTCAGATAGTCACCGAGATGGAGGAAGCAGAACCCACCTTGAGGAATGGAGATGTGGTGGCCGATACCTATCGAGACCTCCTAAAGGTGGCCGTGGTGGAACGCCACAAGGCCACAGGCAACGTGGGCCTGGGCCTCGTCAAGGGCTTCGGTCTGCAAAAGGGGGCCCTGGCATCCAGCGTGGCCCATGACTCCCACAACGTGGTGGTGGTAGGCACCTCCGATGAAGATATGGTCCTGGCAGTAAAGAAGGTGGAAGA
The DNA here is from genome assembly GCA_024274915.1 of Thermodesulfobacteriota bacterium. Taxonomy (GTDB): domain Bacteria; phylum Thermosulfidibacterota; class Thermosulfidibacteria; order Thermosulfidibacterales; family B14-G1; genus B14-G1. The sequence continues at coordinate 88,980 of JAJSAC010000073.1, read as the reverse complement.
GATGGGAGGAGGGCTGGTGGTGGTGGAAGAGGGAAAAGCACTGGCCGCTTTGCCTTTGCCCCTGGCGGGGCTGGTATCCCCGGACCCCGTGGATACGGTAGCCCGAAAGGTCCAGGAGCTTCATAGGGCTGCCGTCCAACTGGGATGCAAGTTGGACAACCCTTTCATGGCCCTGTCCTTCCTGGCCCTCCCCGTCATCCCCCGCCTCAAGATAACCGACCTGGGTCTTGTGGACGTGGACAGATTCCAGGTGGTGGACTTGTTCGTGGAATAATGAGACTTTCGCCTAGCCCTTTCTGAACAACTTGTAAACTGCCGAAAAATCTTCCTGATCAATGCCTTCCCTAAAGGTTCGGGCATAAAGCTCCTTTACCAGAGACCCAGTAAAAAGGGGAGTTTTCTGCTCATAGGCCAAGTCCTGGATATAGTGGAGGTCCTTGTAGATCAGGGCACTGGAAAAATGAGGGGAAAAGTCTCCCTGAAGAAGCTTCCCCTTTTTGGCCCGAAGGACCAAGGAATCCCCTCCACCTACGGACAGAATATCTAAAACCTTCTCTTTGCCGACACCGACCCTTTCCCCCATGGCCAGGGCCTCCGCCAGAGTAGCCATGAAACTCCCCAGGGCGAGATTGTTTATCAGCTTCATTTTTGTGGCAAGCCCTGCCTCCCCCAAATAAAAGAGGTGCTTCCCTATCTCCTCCAGTAGGGGGGCCACCCTCTCAAAACCTGCTTCATCACCGCTGACCAGTACTGTAAGAAGACCCTTAGAGGCAGGAATCACGCTTCCCAACACCGGCGACTCTAAATATGTACACCCGACCCTGTCACAGAGGCTATAGAAAGTTCTGACATCTCTAAAATGGTTTGTGGTCAGATCAATGACGATCTTGCCGGAGACCTCCCCTGAAAGGAGTCCGTCCTCTCGGGTCAAGACGTCATGGACAGCTGCGCTGTCGGAGAGACACAGAAACACCACCTCCTCGGCCCTGTCGGCCACCGAAGAAGGCGATGGGACAATATTAAATCCCATACCCTCGGCCCTAGAAGGCGTACGATTCCAAACGGTCAACGCATGGCCACAATCCACAAGTCTCCCGACAATGGCTCTACCAAGGCGACCAAGGCCTATAAACCCCAGCTGCATCTTCCCCTCCCCAGCAAAGGTTCAGAGATCAGCTAACCCTCCCAGTTAAACACCAAAGGATCCAGTTCCACAACTCGCCAAAGATCAACACCTTCTTCAAGGGGCCACCAGTCCCCATGGGAGAATCAACCGCCCATCCAGATGAGGATCTAGCCCTCGAACTTTGCAAGCTCTCCCTGCGCCACGAAACCACCAACTTTTAAAGGCTTTTATCGCCATCCCCCCTATAGCCTGCCCTGGCTGAGAGGACAGGGACAAAACCCCTTCGTTGTCTTTATTCCGAAAGCCCGCGTTTAAACGGGACCTCCCATAGATAGAGAGTGACAGGCTCGCCCGCGAAACATCCCCCTTCGCTTCATCCTACCCCATCCTTGGCCAACTCCAAAAGAGGTGGACCTCACCGCCGCACTTTGATGGGCAGACGCCTCTCCAACCCCTCCACCAGTTTGCCATGGATCTCTTCCACCTCTTCATCGGTGAGGGTCCGGTCGTCGGCCCTGTAGAGGAGGGAGTAGGTGAGGCTCCTCTTGCCTTCCCCAATGGGAGGACCTGTGTACAGGTCAATGAGGCGAATCTCCCGGAGGAGCCCAGGGGCCAGTTCTTCCATAGCAGCCAGGATCTCAGCATGGGTGAGGGCGTAAGGGGCTACCATAGACAGATCCCTGGTGGTGCCGGGGAACCGGGGCAGGGATTCGAAAACCACCTCCCTGCCTCCCGCCAGGGTCTCCAGGGAGAACTCGGCCACGTAACAGCGGCTGGAAAAGCGGTAGTGACGGGCCAGCCTGGGATGGACCTCCCCTATGTAACCCAGCCCCTCACCGTCCAGGAACAACCGGGCCGCCCTACCTGGGTGGAGAAAAGGTTCGTCACAAGGCTCCAGGATGAGGCTCCCCCCCCTCATACGCCTGGCCAGCTCCTCCACCACCCCTTTAACATAGAAGAAGTCGTAATCCCTGCCCTTGTCGTCCCAGGAAGCCCCCCTTCTGCCCATGGCCAGAACAGCACCGTGGAGCCCCTCCTGGACCCCATTGTCACCCCTAAAGAAGACCCGACCCACCTCAAAGAAGGCCATGTCCTTCACCTGGACCTTTTCGTTAGCCTGGGCCGTGGCCAGTAACCCAGGCAACAGGGTGGTCCGCATTACGGACATCTCCTCGCTCAGAGGATTGATTATGGTGACCGGATTGGCCCTAGGGTCCTGGGCACCAAAGCTTAACGCCTCCAGAGAAGTGGGATCTATAAAGCTGTAGTTGATGACTTCCACCAAGCCTAACCCCGAAAGAAGGCTTTGGGTTTCCATGACGAAGGACCTTTGGCTGTCCACTCGTTCCTTGGGCAGAGGGCCCGCGGGCATGGTAGAAGGTATATTGTGATAGCCGTAGATACGGGCCACTTCTTCCACCAGGTCAATCTCCCTGGTGACATCGAAGGCCCGGTAAGAGGGCACCGTCACCTCCAGCTGGCCCATCTTCTTTCTGGGGGCGAAACCCAAGCCGTCCAGAATACGCTCGGCCTCCTGGTGGGGCACAGAGACGCCCAGAAAGTTGTCCAAGCCATCCAGGGAGAGGATAAGCCTCTTGGGCTGGTAAGGCCGGGGATAAGCGTCAACCATGCCCCGGGCCGCCTTGCCACCAGCCACCTCCAGGATAAGCTGGGTGGTACGATCCAGGGCCAGGACCAAACCTTCCATGTCTGCCCCCCGCTCAAAACGCTTGGACGCCTCGGTGGAGATCCCCAGTCTTTTGGCCGTACGCCGAATAGACGTGGGCGCGAAAAAGGCGCTTTCAATGAGAATCCTCTCGGAGCGTCTCCTCACTTCAGAGTTAGCACCACCCATGATCCCGGCCAAGGCCACGCCCCGCTCAGCATCGGCTATAAGAAGCATGTCAGGCTCCAGGTCCCTCACGTTGCCATCCAAAGTGACCAGGACCTCACCCTCCCTGGCCCGCCTCACCACGATTTTATGCCCTCTCAAGTCATCATAGTCGAAGGCGTGGAGGGGATGTCCCAGCTCCACCAATACGTAGTTGGTCACATCCACCACGTTGGAGATGGCCCGAATACCCGCCGCCCTGAGCCTCACCTTTACGGAAAGGGGAGAAGGCCCCACCTTAATGCCCTCCACATAACGAGCGCAGTAACGAGGGCAGAGATCGGGATCCTTAATCTCCACCTCCACCATCTCCCCCACAGGGGGGCCCTCTTCGGGGAAAGAGACGTGGGGCTCCTTCAGGGGTCTGTCGAGCAACACTGCCAGTTCCCTGGCCACTCCCAAAACCCCCAGGCAATCGGGCCGGTTGGGAGTGGGACTGGTCTCCAGGAGGTAATCGTCCATGTAGATCAGAGGGGCAGCCTCTTGGCCAGGTTCCAACTCATCCAAGAAAATAACCGTTTCAACTTCCCCTTCTTCCGCCAGGTACAACTCCATCTCTGAAACCAGATTGGCCTGGGACTCCACTCCCTTAAGCTCCACTGTCTCCACCACCACACCGTTGGGGAGCCGGGCCCCGGGCAGGGCCACCAAGACAGTGCGCCCCTCCTCCAGATAGGGGGCACCGCTAACCACCTGGACCTCCGCATCTCCCACGGAGATGCGGCACACCTTCCATCTACGCTCCTGGGGATGGTCCTGAACAGCCAGGATCCTGCCAGTCACCACCTGATGCAACCCCTCCCCCAGATAGCTCAGCCCCTCCACCTCCAAACCGGCCATGGTAAGGCGGTGAGCGATCTCCTCGGGGGACAGATCCTTACAGTCCACAAACTCGTCCAACCAATTCAACGTAAAGAGCACAGCACCCTCACAAAAACTGCCTGAGAAACCTCAAGTCGTTCTCAAAGAAGAGCCTTATATCGTCAATCCTGTACTTTAGCATGGCAATCCTCTCCACCCCAAGGCCAAAGGCGAATCCCCGGTAAGCTTCCGGATCGTAGTCCACAAAGGAGTAGACAGCAGGGTCCACCATGCCACAGCCCAGGATCTCCAGCCAACCGGAACCCTTGCATACCCGACATCCCTCCCCTTCACACATGACACAACCGATGTCCATCTCGGCGCTAGGCTCGGTGAAGGGAAAATAGCTGGGGCGGAAGCGTACCCGGGTCCTGGGTCCAAATAACCGCAGAGCGAACTCTTCCAGCACACCCTTAAGATCGGCGAAGGTGGTCACCTCGTCCACCAAGAGACCCTCCACCTGATGAAACATGGGGGTGTGGGAGACATCAGCGTCCCGGCGATAGACCTTGCCGGGGGCAATAATACGGATGGGAGGCCGGAATCGCTCCATGACCCGGATCTGCACAGGGGAAGTATGGGTTCTCAGAAGAAGTCCTCCCTCGATGTAGAAGGTATCCTGCATATCTCGGGCAGGGTGATTAGGTGGGATATTGAGGGCCTCAAAGTTATAGTAGTCTGTCTCTATCTCTGGGCCCTGGGCCACCTGGAAGCCCATGGAAATAAAGACCTCTTCCATCTCCCTCAAAACCCGGGTAAGGGGATGAACGCCCCCCAGCTCCGGCCCCCTACCTGGGAGAGTGACGTCTATCCTCTCGGCCTCTAAGCGGCGCTCTTCCTCCCGGGCCCTCAGGACCCTCTCCCTGTCAGCAATGGCCTCTTCTATGAAATCCTTGATCCTGTTGGCCAACTGACCTACCAAAGGCCTCTCCTCGGAGGGCAGCTTACCCATACTTTTGAGGAGAGTTTTGAGCTCTCCCTTTCTGCCCAGATAGCGAACCTGAAAATCCCTGAGCTTCTGGAGGGAATCCAACCCCTCCAGCTCTTTTAAGGCCTTCTCTCTGAGCGCCTCCAGCTTTTCCTTCATCGATCCTTGTCCCACTTCTTCATGGCCTTTTCGAACCGGTTCAGGTCCTCCTTTCCCCCCAACAGAACCAATACTTGGCCCTCATCCAACACGTCCTCCCCCCCAGGGGAGGGATTGATCTCACCAGATTTTCCCTTAATGGCTATGACGTTGAGGTTAAACTTGCTCCTGAAGGCCAACTGGGCTAGAGACTTGCCCGCCAGGGAACGGGGTACCTGAACCTCGTAGATGCCGTAGTCTTTAGAGATCTCCAACTCGTCCAGAATAGTGGGGGAGACTAGAGAGCGAGCCACCCGCACCCCCATATCCCCCTCGGGATAGACCACCCGATCGCAGCCGATCTTCTCCAACACCCGACCGTGCTGGGGAGTGACCGCCTTGGAAAGGACGTAAGGCACCCCCATCTCTTTGAGGATGAGGGAAACAAGGATGCTGGCCTCCATATTCTGCCCTATGGCCACCACGGCCACGTCCACGTCCTTAATGCCCACAGCCCTCAAAGCCCGCTCATCGGTAGCGTCCAGCTGGACGGCCTGGGTTACCAGATCCTCCAGCTGTTTAATCTTAGATCCGCTCTTGTCAATGGCCAAGACCTGACAACCCATCTCTGAGAGGGTCTTGGCCACGCTGTAGCCAAAACGGCCTATCCCCAGAACGGCCACGTATCTCATGACAACAGGGTTTAAAAAAGGCGGCTAGGCAGCGTCCAGGTGCTCCCGGGCCAGACTCACCAACCGGGCGAAGGCCTGGGGCTCCTGAACAGCCAGGTCAGCCAACATCTTGCGATTCACCTCGACCTGGGCCAGCTTCAGACCATAGATAAACTGACCGTAGGTGAGACCATGGAGTCTGGCTGCAGCGTTGATTCGAGTGATCCAGAGCCTCCTGAAATCCCTCTTCCGATTCCTTCTGTCCCTGTAAGCGTAGGCGAGGGCCTTGATCACCGTCTGCCGAGCCACCGAGTAGGTCTTGCTCTTGTTGCCGTAATAGCCCTTGGCCAGCTTAAGCCACTTTTTGCGACGTCGCCTGGTTTTAGAGCTTCCTTTCACTCTAGGCATGGCTCAATCCTCCTTCAAAAGGCATAGGGAAGAAGTCTCTTCATTCTCTCCATCTCCTCCTTGCCCACCAGGGCCGCCCTACGCAGGCGCCTCTTCCTCTTGGCAGTCTTCTCCTCCAGGAGATGGCTCTTACCCGCCTTCCTCCTCTTCAGCCTTCCCGAAGCTGTCACCTTGAATCTTTTGGCAGCGCTTCTATTGGTCTTCATTTTGGGCATAACCCCAACCTCCCCTCTGTGCTGCCGGAGAAAGGTTCCCCAAAAGCAAAAAGGGCCCCAGGGGACCCCCTTTTCCCCAGCGTGAGGGGGGTTCTACCACAAAGGCCAGGGAATTGGCAAGAAGAGATGGGGTCAGGACTTCCCCCAGTTCTACCCCCAGATGGCAGGGCGGGGCGTTCCGAGCGCAGAGATGATAGCTCATAGTTCATAGCTCGTAGTTCATGGTTCAATGCTCATAGTTGCTATCAGCCATGAGCCATGAGCAATCAGCCATCAGCCATGGACAAGGGAGGAATGCTCCGCCCTTTCACTCGTTTGAAGGGGGAAATCCAGGACTCTGAGCGTGGTGCCTTTACCAGGAAGGGAATTTTGGGGGAAGTCCTGGAGATGGGGTGGAGAAAAACCACAAATCTGGCAATTCCCGTCGCCATTCCCCAAATTTCCTAAAAAAGGCGGTCAAAAAAGATGGGAAAGTACCACCTGGGCATAGACCTCGGATCCACCACCGTGAAGGTGGTATTGATAGACGAAGAAGAGAGGATAGCCTTCGAACGATACAGGAGAAATGAAGGGGTCCCCCTAGCCATCCTACTGGAAGAACTCTCCCTCATGGAAGAAGGGTTCCACCCACCCTCCATTTCCAGTGTCACTGTCACCGGTATTGGGGGAAAGACCCTCGCCCCTCTCCTCTCGGCTCACCTGGTCAATGAAGTGGTGGCCCACGCCACAGCCACTTCCTTCTTCCATCCCTCGGCTCGCTCTATTATCGAAATCGGCGGGGAGGATGCAAAGTTTATCCTCCTGGATGGAGGGCCACCGGGAGAGCCCCTCATCTCCGACTTTGCTATGAATACCATGTGTGCGGCAGGCACAGGGATCTTTCTGGACCAGCAGGCTGCCCGTCTGGGATACACCATAGAAGAACTGGGAAAGATCGCGTTAAAGAGCAAGGTGCCTCCCCGAATAGCTGGCAGGTGCACCGTTTTCGCCAAGTCAGATATGGTACACCTACAGCAGAAGGCTGTACCCGACTATGAAATAGTAGCAGGTCTCTGCTTGGCCTTAGCCAGAAACCTGAAAAGCAACCTACTCAAAGGGAAGAAAGTATCCCCTCCATTGGTCTTCCAAGGGGGAGTGGCAGCCAATCCAGGGGTCCGAAAGGCCCTTATGGAGGTCCTAGATCTCAGGCCCGACGAACTCTTAATCCCCGAGCATTACGCCACCATGGGTGCCATAGGAGCCGCCCTCATAGGAAAAAGGCGACTCAGATCCAACGGCTACAAAGGTAAAGGGAGACTCCAACGCCACTTGACCCTCAAGCCCACTTTCAAGGCCCTCCCCCCCCTCAAGATGAGAAGAACCACCTCCACCATCCATTATCCCAAAGCCACCGAAGGAAAAGAGAGACTCTACCTGGGTGTGGATGTGGGATCCATAAGCACCAAGCTGGTCCTTCTAAACCCAAAAGGGGAACTGGTGGAAAAGGTCTACCTCCGCACATCAGGGAGACCCCTGGAAGCCGTCAAAGAGGGGCTGAGAACACTGGGCCAAAGGTTGAAGGGGCAGGCCTCCATAGAAGGCGTAGGGGTCACCGGCTCGGGACGCCACTTCATTGGAAACTTCATAGGGGCTGATCTAGTGAGAAACGAGATCACTGCTCAAGCCACAGCAGCCATAGCCATGGACCCAGAGGTGGACACCATCATAGAAATCGGCGGTCAGGACTCCAAGTTTATCCGCCTCAAAGGGGGGGTTATCCTGGACTTCACCATGAACAAGGTGTGCGCGGCCGGCACCGGCTCCTTTCTAGAGGAACAAGCCCAGCGACTGGGCGTGGACATGAAAGAGCTCAATCGCCTGGCCCTGGAATCCTCTTCTCCCATCCAGCTGGGGGAAAGATGCACCGTATTCATGGAATCCGACCTCCTCCATCACCAGCAGAGGGGGGCCCCCAAAGAGGACCTCCTGGCTGGGCTTTGTTACTCCATCGTCTATAACTACCTGAACCGAGTGATGGAACACCGTAAGGTAGGTGAAAGGATCTTCTTTCAAGGGGCCACGGCCTACAACGAGGCTGTGGTTGCTGCCTTCCAAGAGGTACTGAAAAAACCGGTGACCGTACCCCCCCATCACGAAGTCACGGGAGCCATAGGGGTGGCCCTCCTATCTATAAAAGAGAAGCGCTGGCAGAAGAGTCGGTTCAAAGGCTTCCACCTGGGAGAGAGTCAACCACGAATAGTCTCCTTCCAATGCAAAAGCTGTCCCAACAGATGCGAGATCAGGATGTTGAAGGCAAAGGGGGAGCCCCCGGCATTCTACGGAGGAAGATGTGAAAGATACGAAAAGCAAAGGGAAAGGAAGAATAACGGGCTTCCCGAACTCTGGGCAGAACGGGAGGGAATGCTCACAGACTGGAAGAGGGAGGACCTAGCCCATCCCAGAGGAGAAATAGGGATACCCAACACCCTCTTTTTCAGGGAATGGCTCCCCTTCTTCGGCACCCTCCTCCAAGTATTGGGGTTCAAGGTGGTGATCTCGTCCCCCACAACTCCCCACCTCATCCGCCTGGGAACGGAGGCATGCTGTTCCGAGACCTGTTTCCCCATCAAGCTGGCCCATGGCCACATCCTGGACTTGATAGACAGGGGCGTCAAAACCATCTTCCTGCCTCAAGTGGTGGACTTCCCACCTCCCCACCCCAGGCTGCCATCGGGTATGGCCTGCCCCTACGTCCAAGCCTTCCCCTGGACCGTATCTTCCTCCATAGACTTCCCTCAATACGGCGTCCATCTCATGAGACCTGTCTTCCACCTCGGGGAAGGGGGTAGCCTCCTCAAAAGGGAGCTGAAAACCTTTGCCAGAGACCTGGGGGTTCCCGTTAGTCAAGTGAAAAAAGCCATAGAGTCCGCCTACAGCGTCCAGCACCTATTCTGGAAGAGGTTAAAAAAGCGGGGAGAAGAGATCCTATCATCCCAACCCAATATCCCCATCTGTGTCCTGATCGGCCGACCCTACAACGCTCTGGATCCAGGAACCAACCTCCTGGTTCACGAAAAACTGCAAGAACTGGGCGCCTTGGCCCTCCCCATGGATTTCCTTCCTTTGGAAGAAGCTGAGGGATCTCTCTCCAGTCTCCGGGACATCTACTGGCATTATGGACAAAAGATCCTGGCCGCCGGCAGCCTCTGCAAAAAAGACCACAGACTCCAGCCCATTTACATCACCAACTTCGCCTGTGGACCCGACTCTTTCATCCTCCACCTCTTCAAAGGGATCTTGGGAAATCGACCCTATCTTGAACTGGAAATAGACGAACATAGCAGTGATACGGGAATCCAGACCAGGGTAGAAGCCTTCATGGACAGCATCAGGGGAGACCTGCAAAAGGAGGAAAGGGAAGAAGGGACACCCCTCCCCAAGAAACTCCAGATCATCCCCAAGACTAAAGAAAAGAGAAAGATCTACCTCCCGCCCATGTCCCACCACGTGGAAGTAGTGGCAGCCTCCTTCATGGCCTGCGGAGTGGAAGCCCAAGTGCTACCCCCTTCCGATGAGGAGAGCCTGAGGCTGGGCCGTCAGTACACGTCCGGGAAGGAGTGTTATCCCGCCGTACTGACGGCAGGGGACATGGTGAAGATGACCCTACAACCAGACTTCAATCCCTCCAGGGCCGCCTTCCTAATGCCCTCCGGCACTGGTCCTTGCCGCTTTGGTCACTACCACAAGCTCCACAGGCTCATCCTGGACCAGCTAGGTTACCGTGAGGTTCCCATCTACTCTCCCACTCAGACCTACACCCTCTACCAAGACCTGGAGATCATGGGCAAAGACTTCACCCGTCTGTCGTGGCAGGGGATAGTAGCCGTGGATATCCTCTACAAGCTCCTCAGGGAGACCAGGCCCTACTGCAAAGAGAAAGGAGCAGCGGACAGGTTATACCAATGGGGGCTCAAAGCCATCTGCCAGACCATCATAAACCGCGGCGACCTAAGAGAACCACTCCTCCAGGCCAAAAAGGAGTTTGGGAAACTCAGGGATGACGGAGAAAGGGAAAAGCCCATAATCGGCATCGTAGGAGAGATTTACACCAGAGCCAATCCCTTCGCCAACGAAGGAATCGTGGAGGAACTGGAAGATCTGGGGGCCGAGGTGTGGCTGGCACCTCTGGGGGAATGGATCCTCTACATAAACTTCACGGGAAAGAGGCGGGCCCTGTGGCACAGGGAGTGGAAACATCTCCTCAGACTCATCATTGAACACAAGGTCCAGGTGAGAGACCAACACCGCTTCGAAGAGGTGGTTTCTGGTCTATTGGAGAACCTCTCGGAACCGTCCACCGAAGAGCTCCTCTCCTTAGCAAGACGGTACCTGCACGACGCCTTTGAAGGAGAGGCCGTTTTGAGCGTGGGGAAGACCCTGGATTACATGAGGAGAAGGGTGGATGGCGTGGTCAATGTCATACCCTTCACCTGTATGCCCGGCACGGTGGTCTCCGCCGTCTTCAAGAGACTGAAAGAGGAGCACGGATATCCCCTTGTCACCATAGCCTATGACGGCCAGAAGAGCCCCACTACCCACACCACCCTGGAGGCTTTCTTCCACCAGGTTCAGATCTACAGAGAGATGAGAACCAGGAGATAGATATCTAGCCCAACCCGAAAACCTGGTCACACCCATCCCTGGGCGTGGCCCAAAAGAAGGAGGACTTCCCTCACCACCTTGGCCGCCAGTATGGGAGACACCCCTGTGGGGTCAATGGCTGGCGACAGTTCTACCACATCTGCCCCCACCAGGTTCTTCCCTTTGAAGAGGGCCAAAGCCGAGAAGAGCTCCCGGGCTGAAATCCCTCCCCCTTCAGGGGTGCCCGTCCCCGGCAAACACCCAGGATCCAGAATGTCCAGGTCCAAGGTGAGATAAAGGGAAGATTCTCCCACCTCCTCCAGAAAAGCCCCCAAAGCCCGCAGGTCAAAGGGACACAGGCAACACTGGGCTTGGGAGAAGGCCCACTCTTCCCTGGTACCCGACCGGATACCCAACTGATAAACCCGCCCTCCCACTTCTTCCCACACTCGTCTCATGACCGTAGCATGGGAGAGGCTATGGCCCTCATACTCCTGCCTCAAGTCTAAATGGGCGTCGAGATGGAAAACCACCAGATCCGGCCAGAAGGTCTTATGAGCCTTTACCAGAGGTAGGGTCACAAGATGCTCACCTCCCAAGGACAAAAGCCTTCTGCCTCCTCTCAAGAAGGTCTCCACCTCCATCTGGACTTGAGTCAGGCACTCATCAATGGGTCTCCGACAGAGGGGCAGATCCCCCAAATCCTCGAAGGGAAGGTCCTCAAGGTCCAAGTCCAGATAAGGGCTGTAGGTCTCCAGGACCTCCGACACCTCCCTTATGGCCATAGGCCCAGTCCCGGCCCCCAGACGATAGGAAAGGGTGACTTCCATGGGCACACCCAAAAGGGCCAGAGGCCCCTCCTCCTTGGCTTCAATGAAGGGTATCTTGGGCCTCCTCATCTCCCTTGAGCCTCTCCAAGCGGAGCTTGAGTATCCGGGTCCTCTTCATATCCTCCACCACGAAATGCCATCCCTGGTACTCAACCGTCTCCCCTTTCTGGGGAACCCTACCGAAAAGGTGAAAAACCAACCCCCCCACTGTGTCTATGTCCACATCCCCTGGAGGCACGATGCCCAACCTCTCCTTCAAGTCCTCCAGAGCCATACGGGGAGAGACCCGATAGACCCCTGGAACCACCTCTTCCAGCTCCCCTCCCTCTCTGTCAAATTCGTCCGAAATTTCGCCCACCAGCTCCTCTATCACATCCTCCAGGGTGACCAGCCCCGCCACTCCACCATACTCGTCTATAACAATGGCCATATGAAGCCTCTTCCTCTGAAACTCCCGGAGGAGGTCTGCCACCTCCTTGCTCTCGGGCACAAAATAGGGCCCACTCATGATCTCCCTCAAGCTCTCCACCTTCACCACCCCCCAGGGCAGCCCCAAGAGGTCTTTGGTCCGGATGATCCCCACCATGTTGTCCAAGTTGCCTTCGTAGATGGGGACCTCTCTATAAGTCACCTCCTTCAGCCTCCGGTAAGCTTTCAGAGGAGGGGTGTTCACCTCCAGGACAAACATCTCAGTTCGGGGCGTCATAATTTCCCCCGCCCGGGTGTGGCTGAAGCGAAAGACCTTGAGAATCATCTCCTGCTCCGCATCCTTTATCACCCCTTTCCGCCTCCCCTCCCTCACCAAGGCCTTAAACTCCCTTTCTCCCAGGCTCCTCTCCTCCAAAGGCAATGCCCTGGACACCCCTCCGGCCAAGCGGGAGAGGAACCACCGAACAGGGAAAATCACATAAGAGAAGGTGAGGAGAGGCACCGAAGCCCAAAGGGCCCAGGTGGTAGCCCGGGAAACAGCCCAGGCCTTGGGGGCCATCTCCCCGTAAAGGACCACAAGAAAAGTCATCACTGCAACAGAGATCCCCAGACCTTTATCCCCCCAAAGGTCCAGAGCCAGGGAGGCTGCCAGAGAAGAGACGGCTACATTCACCACCTCATTGCCGATGAGCACCGTCGTTAGCACCGCTTCCCGCCGAGAGAGGAGTTTCTTCAAGGCCTTTACTGCCATCCCCCCCTCCCTCCGCCGAAGACGTTCCAATTCCAGGGGCTGAAGGGAGAAAACGGCGGCTTCGGTCCCGGAGAAGAAGGCAGAAAAGGCCAACAGACAGGGTAAGGCCAGGACCTTATAGAGTTCTACAGACTTCATCCCACCATCACCTGGGCCTCAGGGTACCGGATCTCGGGGGGACTCTCCCTATGGGCCATAGCCAACACCAATGTGAGGGGGCCCACCCTACCCGCCAACATCACCACGGATATCAGAACCTTGGAGGGCACCGAAAGGGTGGAAGTGATGCCCGTGGAGAGGCCTACAGTGCCAAAGGCGGAGACAGCCTCAAAGGCCAGCTTTATCAAGGGCATGCTCTGCTCAAAGATGAGGAGAAGGAGAATAGAGGTTACCAAAAGGGCCATGGAGAGGAAAAAGATGGCGAAGGCCTTACTCACCACCTGAGAGGGCACGGTCTTGCCCAGGAGATTCACCTCCTTCTCTTCTCTGATGATGGCCCTTATGGTGTAGAAAACGATGGCCGCCGTAGTAGTCTTAATTCCCCCTCCTGTCCCGCCAGGGGAAGCACCAATAAACATGAGGATCATGAGGAAGAAGAGGGTCACCTCCCTCAGGCCCCCTATGTTCAAGGTATTGAAACCCGCCGTTCTGGGGGTGACGGCCTGGAAGAGGCTGGCCAGAAACTTCTCCTTCCACGAGAGATGGGCCAAGAGATTGGGGGCCTCAAAGAAGAAAATGATGACTGCGCCCGACACAACGAGAAGGGAGGTGATAATGAGAACCAACCGGGTCTGAAACTTGAGACGCCTGGACCGTCCTTTAAATCGTAAATAGCGATAGTAGAGGTCCAAGAGGACAGGAAAGCCCAGTCCCCCCAGGACAATGAGCCCCATGACAGTAAAGTTGACCACCGCATCGCCCCGATAAGAGACCAAGGAAGTTGAATACAGGGAAAATCCAGCGTTGCAAAAGGCAGAAATGGCATGGAAAAAGGCAAGGTAGACCCCCCTCCAACCCTCCCTGTGGTAAAAGGGTACAGACAATAGCAATGTGCCCATGAGTTCCAAAACCAGGGTGAAGATAAGAATGTAACGCACCAATTCCAGGAGGCTGGACATCTCGTAGTAGTTGAGGGCATCCTGAACCACCATTTTCCCTCTTAGAGAAAGGCGTCTGCCCACCATGGTGAGGAAAAAAGTAGAGAGGGTCATCACCCCCAGTCCTCCCACTTGAATGAGGGCTAGAATGACCAGCTGGCCGAAAACGGTGAAAGTCCTGCCCGTGTCTACCACGATGAGCCCCGTGACACAGGTGGCTGAGGTGGCGGTAAAAATGGCATTCACCACGGAAAGACCCCTGCCATCCACCGTGGCCAACGGCATAGTGAGGAGAAGGGTGCCCAACATGATGACCGCCACAAAAGATCCAACGACAATTTTAGCGGGGTCCATTTTGAACATATCAATCCCCAGACTCGGTGTCCTCCCCCTCACCCAAAGGGAGTCTAGGGAGGTAACCCCTCACCCTGGGGGGCTTTCCTCCCCTTTTAGGAGGGGAAGGGGGGGCTTCCTCTCGAGAAGAAGATTCCATGAGGGTCCTGAGTTCCTCTATAAAATCGGACAGATCTCTGAAACGGCGGTAAACCGAGGCAAAACGTACATAAGCCACCTGGTCCACATCCTTTATAAGAACCATCACCTTCTCCCCAATGAGCCGGGAGGAGACCTCCTTTTCCCCCAAAGACAGAAGGTAACGCTCCACTTCGTCCACCAACTCCTCCTGTTGCTGGACAGAGACGGGACGCTTCTCAAAGGCCTTCCTAATGCCCACCAGTATCTTCTTCCTGTTGTAAGGCTCCCTGCGACCGTCCTTCTTGATCACCAGGGGCATAGCCTCCTCCGCCCTTTCATAAGTGGTGAAGCGATGGCCACACCTGAGACACTCCCGCCTCCGCCTAATGACCCTGCCGTCTTTGATCATTCGGGAGTCCAACACCTTGTCTTCCAAATTATGACACCGAGGACACCTCACTATACCTCCAGTCTCACAAGCTTCACACCCGCCTCTTCCAGAAGGGTAGCCGACAAATCGTCGGGATAACCCTCCCGGTAAAAAATCTCCCTTATTCCAGCATTTATGAGCATCTTGGAGCAGATGATACAGGGAAAGGTTGTGGTGTAGAGCTGGGCCCCCCTAATACTCACACCGTGGAGGGCCGCCTGGATGATGGCATTTTGCTCGGCATGGAGCCCCCGGCAGATCTCGTGTCTCTCTCCCGAAGGGATCCCCAGCCTCTCCCGGAGACAACCCACATCCACACAATGGGCCAGGCCTGAAGGGGGACCGTTGTAACCCGTAGCCAGAATTCTCTTGTCCTTCACCAGAACTGCCCCCACCCGCCTCCTCATGCAGGTGGACCTGCTGGAGACCATGGAGGCTATCTCCATGAAATACCGATCCCAAGAAGGCCTGGCCATCCCCCTACCTTACCATAGAAAAGAGGGAAAGGGCTGGGTAGGCCAGGGCAAAGAACCCTCCTTCATCTATCCCTCCTCAGCCTGTACACTCCCTCTGGAGCTGAGGATAAAGGGGAAAACGCCCACAGAGAGCCCTCACCTGGCTCTCCACCTCCTCCTTCACCTTCTCACTTGAGGGATCCTCCAACACCCGGGCTATCATATCCCCTATGGCTACCATCTCCGTCTCTTTCATGCCCCGGGAGGTGACAGCCGGGGTGCCAATCCTGATACCGCTGGAGATGAAGGGTTTCTGAGGATCAAAGGGGATCATATTCTTGTTCACTGTGATGGCCGCCTCTTCCAAAGCCCCCTCAGCCTCTTTACCGGTGATCCCCTTATTCCTGAGATCTACCAGCATGAGGTGATTGTCCGTACCGCCAGAGACCAGGCGGAATCCTCTATCCTGCAGGGCCTTGGCCATGGCAGCAGCATTTCTCACAATCTGACTCTGGTACTCTTTGAACTGGGGAGACAGAGCCTCCTTGAAAGCCACAGCCTTGGCAGCGATGACATGCATGAGGGGCCCTCCCTGGATGCCGGGAAAGACCGTCTTGTCTATAATCTGGGCAAACTCCTGGCGACACATGATCATACCACCCCGGGGACCCCTCAGGGTCTTGTGGGTAGTGGTGGTCACAAACTCGCAGTAGGGAATGGGAGTAGGATGGAGTCCCACAGCCACCAGACCAGCTATATGGGCGATATCGGCCATGATGTAGGCTCCTACCTCGTCTGCTATCTCTCGGAAGGCAGCAAAATCTATAGTCCGGGGATAAGCACTGGCCCCTACCACAATCAGTCTGGGCCTGTGTTTCCGGGCCAGGTCCCGTACCTGATCAAAATCTATGGTCTCCGTTACCCTGTCCACTCCGTAGAAGACTACTTTATAGAGCTGACCCGAAAAGTTGACGGAGGCCCCGTGGGACAGGTGGCCTCCGTGGGCCAGATCCATGGCCAAAATGGTGTCCCCAGGCTCCAAAACCGCCATATAAACGGCCATATTGGCCTGGGTGCCTGAGTGGGGCTGAACATTGACATGATCGCAGCCGAAAAGCTCCCTGGCCCTCTCCCGGGCCAGATCCTCGGCCACGTCCACCCATTGGCATCCCCCATAGTACCTCTTGCCGGGATACCCTTCGGCGTATTTATTGGTCATGACACAGCCCTGGGCCTGAAGGACCGCCAGACTGGCGAAGTTCTCCGAAGCAATAAGCTCCAGCTTGTTGGCCTGGCGGTCTATCTCCTCGCAGATGGCCTCCGCCAGCTGGGGATCCACCTTCCATATCTCTTCCATCATGGCTCCTCACCCTCCAAAATCCTGCGCTCTACCTCTGCCACTTTCTTCAACCTTCTCTCATGGCGTCCCCCCTCAAAAGGGGTCTCCAGCCACACTTTGAGCATCTCCCGGGCCAGGTCCACCCCCAAGACCCTACCCCCCATGGCCAGGACGTTGGAGTCGTTGTGAAGCCTGCTCATACGGGCAGTGTAGATATCATGGCACAGAGTGGCCCTCACCCCAGGATACTTGTTGGCTACAATGGAAGCCCCTATCCCTGTACCACAGAGCACCACAGCCCTCTCCACCTCTCCCCGGGAGACAGCTGCCGCCGCCAATCTGATGTAGTCAGGATAGTCCACCGACTCAAGGGAGTGGGTACCCATGTCCACCACACGGTGGCCCCACTCCTGAAGCCAACCCTTGACAGCCTCTTTGAGCTCAAAACCCCCGTGGTCCGACGCCAGAGCCAGTTTCACGTCCCTATCCTCACAGGGCTCCTTCCCCTCTTTCTCCTGTCCTGATCCTCACCGCCTCTTCCACGGGAACGACGAATATTTTACCATCCCCTATCCTGCCCGTGCGAGCGGCACCTTCTATAGCATCTATCACCTCCTCCACCATATCATCGGGAACAACCACTTCTATCTTGATCTTGGGGAGGAAATCTACCACGTACTCGGCTCCCCTGTACAATTCCGTGTGTCCCTTTTGACGACCGAAGCCTTTAACCTCCGTCACCGTGATCCCTAGAATTCCCACCTCCCCAAGACGATCTTTAACATCGTCCAGCTTGAAGGGCTTTATCACTGCCTCCACCTTCTTCATCCCTTCCTCCTTCCACAGGCCTTCAGCCCGCTCCATTTGGGAGACAAAGCTCCCAAACTTTGATGATTTATTCCTCCTTTTCGAGCAGGCCTCTGGCCCACTCTGGCGGATTCTTAGCAGAGGAATCCTTCCCTTGTAAAGGCGGACAAGGGATAAACCCTTGACACGACGGTCGAAATACAGATTTCACTACTCTCCCAGGTCCAAGAGGCCTGGGTCAACCGGAAGGTCCATGGAAGAATCCCCGTTGGGCTGGTCTTCATCACCAAGAAGACCGCCCATTGCCCAAACCCTCAAGCTGGGATTCCCACCACTCCCAGATAGAGGACCGCCTCCTCTAAACCATCCACCCCCAGTACCTGGTTCACCTCGTCGTCAAAGAAAGCCCCTATAGTGCAGCAACCCAGGCCCAGGGACGTAGCCGCCAAATAGAGATTCTGGCCCACGTGACCAGCATCGAGATAGATGTACCTGAAGGCCCTCTCCCCGTACTTGACACGGCAGCGGTCTATCACTGCTGTCCAAATGAAAGCCACTCCACAAGTGGCCACCATCTCCTGACCCAGAGCCGCCCGGACAAGGGTTCTCGAATGGTCTCCCTCCTTTACAAGCTCCAGGGAAAAGGTGGGCACATGAAGGTGATAAAGGCCCCTATCTAGACCCTCCACCCTATTTACCATGACGTAGGTCTCTACGGGGTAAAGGGCCCCAGCAGAGGGCACAATCCGGAAGAGGAACCCCCACCTCTTCTCCCTCACTCCTCCTACAGACCACAAAAGGCGGGCAAGGGCCCCCAGGGTGATGGCCTGGGGGGAAAAATCTCTCACCGACCGCCTGGCCCCCATGACCTGCCAGATGCCAGGACCCGGTTCCTCCCCAGGAGGGGGTAAGGGGAAACGGGGGGCCTGAGGATAAGCCTTGAACTCCTCGGGATGGGATAGAACCCGTGTGGCGGGAGGCCTCCCCTTCCTGCTATACTTGGTTTCCCTTTGAAACCTCTCTCCCAGTGTCTCCATGGCTTCCCTCCATAAAACGGCAAAAGGCGCACAAGCCCTCCCAAGTGGGCTGACCACACCTATCACACTCTTTGAGGCTTTCCCGCTCTTCCTTAGCCACCCCCTCAAAGAGACCCTTGTTCCTGAGAAAGAGGGTGTAGAACCGCTGCTTGGTCCCCGGAGAACGCCACTCCACCTGGTTAATGAGCCTTTTGTAAAAGAGGGTGGTGGCACCCCGGGCATAGGGACAGGAGACCTCCACGTGCTCTATACCCCGGAGGAGGGCATAGAGGGCCGATTCTTTCTCGGTGAGGAGAACAAGGGGCTTCACTTTCCTGGTCAGCCTAGAATGCCAAGACTCCAAAACCGGCGCCTGGCGAGCCAGATAGCCCACCTGCCAGTTGAGGATATTGGAGAGAAGAACTGCCACCTCGTCGTCCAAGTTGTGGCCCGTGCAGAGAACGTCATAACCCCTCTCAACAGCCACCCTGTTGGTGAGATACCGCTTGGCCATACCGCAGGTGGGACAGAGAACCCGCCGGCCAATCTCCTCAATGCCCTTACCCCACCAGTGTTCCAGGGACTCCACTAACAGATCCATACCCCGGGACCTGGCAAAGGACTCCACCACCATTCGAGAACGGGTGGAATACCCATCCCGGGAGATGCCCACATCCACAAAGAACCCCGTGGGGTTGTAGCCCAGCCGAGCCAGGATATCCCATAGCCCCAGGCTGTCCTTCCCACCGGAGACCGCTACTAGCACCCTCTGGCCCCGGGAGAACATCTTGAAACGCTTTATGGTCCTCTCCACCCGATCCAATACGTAGGTGTCAAAGCACTCCTCACACAGGCCCCTGTTCTGGGCCCTCAAGTTTATCACCGCCCGTCTCTTGCACACCTTACACTTCATAGCTCATCCCCTGGAGAGGACCCACAGGATCTTTACCTCATCTTGGGGCTCCATGACTGCGTCCTCCGTCACCACTTTCCCATTGATGAGGACCAGAACATCCTCGGGATTGATACCCTCTTTCTCCAAGAACCTGAGGACGTTCATCCTGCGCCTCACTTCCCACACCCGTCCTTCCATGACCACCTTGGCCATCAGTACCCCCCCAGAAAGAGGATGAAAGAGACGAGGGCCACTCCCCAGCAGTAATAGGCGAACCACACCAAGCGTTTACTGGAGATGGCCCGGAGAAAGATCCTGATGGAGGCCAGACCCACCAAAAAGGCTACCGCCATACCCCCCAAATAGGGCGTAAGATGGGCACTTGATACCCCTTTCACTCCCCTGGCCTCGAGAACAAACGCCCCCAAAATGGCGGGTATGGCAATGAGGAAGGAAAAGCGACCCGCTTGCCCCCGGTCCATACCCAGGAGTAAAGAGACACCCACAGTGGAACCCGAGCGGGAAATGCCTGGTACAATGGCGACCCCCTGGGCCAAACCTACCAGAGCACTCGATCCCCAACCGAAACCAAACATACTCCTACCGCCATGAGAAAACCGGTCCGCCAGAAAGAGGACGACCCCTGTCACTGTCAAGGTCCCCACCACCACCTGAGGGTTGAAGAAGAGACCTTCCAAGGTATCTTTAAAGACGAGGCCTATTCCCGCCGTCACCACCGTGGCCACCAGGATGTAGTACAGAAGTTTTCTATGGGCCCTGGCCTCCCTGTCCACCAGGGACCGGGCCAGGGCCCACAAATCCTTCCAAAAATAGACCACCACGGCCAAGAGCGTGGCAACGTGGAGCAGCAGGTCGAAGACCAGGTTGTTGCCTTTAAATCCCAAAAAGTGCTGGAGGAGTACCAAATGCCCCGAACTGCTCACGGGGAGGAACTCGGTGAGTCCCTGAACCATGCCAAGGACCACGGACTGTCCCCACAGATCCATACCAGCCCCCAAACCTCAGACGTCTATAGGTTCTATCTGATTTATAGGGGAGTCCCGCCATCTTCTCAAGGAAGGAACCCCTACAAAGAGTAGCCCAAGTCCAGGGCCCTGAGATTGATCTCCAGCTGTTTCTCCCTCCCCTTAGAGGAAGACTTTCTCAGCTCTTCCTTTACCACCTCCAAGGGCAATACCCCCGTCCTCTTCAAGAACACACCCAAGAGGATGAGGTTAGCCACCTTCTCGCTACCCAGCTCCTGGGCCAGCCTCCCTGCAGGAACATCCACCAGTTCCACATCATCCCTGGTGACCTCGCCTCGAGAGATGAGGGTAGAGTTGGTCACCAAAAGTCCACCCTTTTGGAGCTGGGGGAGAAAACGGGGAACCATACGGGAGTGCATGAGTATCATGGTTTGAGGATGGGCCACCACAGGGGAATAGATCTCCTCTTCAGAGATGATAACGGTGCAGGTGGTATCGCCTCCCCTCTTCTCCACGCCGTATACGGGAAGCCAAGTGGTCTGTAGACCGTGGGAAGCAGCCGCCCTGGCCAGGAGCTGGCCCATGAGGAGGATGCCTTGCCCTCCAATACCCGCCATAAAAGAGTCCACGTACACGCCCATGTCAGATCTCCTTCTCTTTAAAGACCCCCAAAGGGAAGTAACGCATCATCTCCTCTTCTATCCACTGGTTGGCCTTGAGGGGCGTCATCCTCCAATTGGTGGGACAGGCCGATAGGACCTCCACCATGGAAAAACCCACCTGGTTGAGCTGCATCTCAAAGGCCTTCCTGATAGCCTTCCTGGCCTGCTTCACTCGGACGGGACTGCTTAAAGCCACCCGGGCCAGATAAACAGGGGCCTCAAGGGTAGAGAGGAGTTCCACCATCCTGATAGGAAAACCCGAGTTGCTGGGGTCTCTGCCATAGGGACAGGTAGATGCCCTCTGACCCACAATGGTGGTGGGAGCCATTTGCCCCCCCGTCATGCCGTACACGGCGTTGTTAATGTAGACCACCGTAATATTCTCTCCCCGGTTGGCGGCGTGAACGATCTCCGCCGTACCAATGGCTGTGATCTCCCCATCCCCCTGATAGCAGAACACCACCTTCTCCGGCTGGGAACGTTTTATGCCTGTGGCCACGGCAGGGGCACGGCCATGGGGAGACTCGGCCACATCCAGATTGAAGTAGTCATAAAGAAAGACGGCACAACCCACGGGGGCAATGCCTATGGTCCTCTCCCTCACCCCCAGCTGGTCTATCACCTCGGCCACCAGCCGGTGGGCGATGCCATGATGGCATCCGGGACAAAAGTGGAACTCCTTCTTGGTGAGACTCTCTGGCCTTTTAAAGACACACTTCATTTTCTCCCCCACCCATGAAGTCCAGAGCCTAAAGCTCCGACAGAGGTACCACTTTTATACCCATCTTCTCCAATTTGGGAAGGCCCCTCCTAAGAGCCTCCAGGGTAGCCTGACTGGGATGGCCAATGGCCACTGCATATCCCTTCCTCAGGGCCAAACGGGCCAGAAGGGTGAGTTGGTGAAGGATGTAGGCTTCATCTTTGGAGTTGTCCAAAAAGACGTCCCTTTGAAAACATTTCACCCCCACCTTTTTAGCCACCCTACAGGCCACACTTCTGCTGTCGGTAAGGGAGTCCAGAAAGTAATAACCCCTGGCCTTCAACTCCCTGAGAACCACCCGCATGCATCTGGCACTCCTGGTGAATCGAGAGCCCATGTGGTTATTGGCCCCTTTAGCAAAGGGCACCTGTTCCATCTCTCTCCTGATCAGGTTCCTGAGTTCCCCATCAGACATGGAAACCAACAACATACCCGGCGTCCTGGACTCCAACCGCTCTATGGCTTCCCCACCACCGTTGGCGTCCATGGGAAGGTGGAGCACCACTTCTCTGCCTCTTCTGTGAGCCAGGTAGGCGATCTCCTGAGCCTGGTCGGTGAAGGGTAAAATGGAAAAGGTGATGGACCAGGGCAAATCTAGAAAGGCCTGGGCCCTGTCCAATCGATAACCCATATCGTCTATCACTATGGCCACCCTAGCCTTCTCCTCCTCCTCCAGTACCACGGGAGGCCTGGCTCCAGCTACAACCAGAACCCTCAAAACCTCCCAGTCCCCCCTGTAGCAGATCCACTCCCTTCCTCCTCCCCTCAGACGCAATCCCGGGAAAGCCCTCTGGAGGTTTTTGAGACCCTGGCGGGGAGAACCCTCAACTCGCCAGGTGGTGACTGCCATCTCCCACCGATCCCTACCCTCCCGCCTCTCAATCCAGGTAGAACTCAAAAGACTCCATCCCTTCTGATGGGAAAGGCGGGAGACCAGCTTGACAGCCAAGCTGCGGGTGGATGCACTATAGTCCCTGGGAACTAAGAACTCCCTCAGAACCAGCAGCCCCAGGATCACCGCCAGGGCTAAGAAGATCCATTTGAACCTAAAAAGGGGGAGCTGGGCTCCCCCCGAAGGTCTCTTTCTCCTGACAGCTCTCTTAGTTTGCCTTTTGGCCAAGGACCTGCCCTTCCATAAGTAACCAACCTTTAAGGAACTCCACGGCGTACTTGAGCTGGAAGTCCTCCTGCTCCTCCTTTTTCTTTTCAACCCCTTCCCTGGTAGAGGGTCTCTTTTTTGCCTTGACCACGTTTTTCAGGTGCCTCTTAAGGAACTCCTCACGAATAACAGGCCTTTTTACTTTCACCACCTGCAAGGTGGAGGGAATCTCCACGTCGGGGATGATGCCCTCCTCTTGGATGGACCGACCCTTGGGGGTGTAGTACTCCGCCGTGGTGAGTTTCAAGGCCGAACCATCGGACAGGGGAAAGATGGTCTGAACAGAGCCTTTCCCAAAGGTCCTTTCCCCCACGATAATGGCCCTATGCCAGTCCTGAAGGGCACCAGACACGATCTCCGACGCACTGGCAGATCCGGCGTTCACCAGAACCACCATGGGGAAAGTAGAGGGCAACAGGGGCTTGTGCTGGCTCACAAACCGCATCTGGTCTTCTTTGGTCCTACCCTTGGTGTAGACAATGAGCCTGCCCTCGGGGAGTAAGAGGTCCGAGACCTTTACCGCCTGGCTCAACAGCCCCCCAGGATCGTTCCTCAAATCCAGCACCAACGCCTTCATGCCCTGGGATCTGAGGTCCTTCAAGGCCCTCTTGAGATCCCGGGAAGTGTGTTCCCTGAAAGCTCTGATCTTGACATAACCTATCTTGCCCTTGGGATCCGCCATCCGGTAACGCACGCTTTTGATCTTGATGATGGCCCGGGTAATGGTGATGTCAAGGGGCTTCTCCAGTCCCTCCCTCGTAATGGTGATGGTCACCTTGGTCCCTTTGGGGCCCCTCAGCTTCTTCACCGCCTCCATGAGGGTGATACCCTCGGTGGACTCGCCATCGATTTTGATAATAATATCCCCCGCTTTCACCCCTGCCCGATAGGCCGGAGTACCCTCAATGGGCGACACCACAGTGAGCTTCCCTTTCCTTATGGTGATCTCTATGCCCAATCCGCCGAACTCCCCCTTGGTCTCAACCTGCATCTCTTTAAACATGTCTGGCGTTAGAAAGGCCGAATGGGGATCCAGTTCTCCCACCATGCCCTTGATGGCACCGTACACGAGCTCTTTAGACTTCACCGGCTCAACATAAGAGGTCAATATGTAGTGAAGGGCCTCACTAAAAACCTTCAGTTTTTTATAAGTGGCTCCCTCCTCTCCCACCCCCCCTATAAGGAGAGAAGACGTCCCCGCCACCATCAAAGCGAGAAGGGACACCACCAGAAGTCCTTTCTTAAGCCTTCCTCTCATACTCGTCTCCTTCCTTCCGGTATCTGGGGTAAGAACCCAGCACCTTTAGGGTGAGGGCCATACCCTTAATGGCCTCCAAGGCCTGTTTCACCTTATCTTCCCTGGCGTGGCCTTCAAAGTCAACATAAAACAAGTAGTCCCAAGCCTTCTCCTTGGAAGGCCTGGATTCGATCTTGGTGAGGTTTATTCCCGCCTGGGCAAAGACCTGGAGAATGCGGCATAAAGCTCCCACTTCGTGGGGAGCGGAAAACAGAAGGGAGGTCTTATCTTTCCCTGTAGAGTCCATCTCCTCACGGCCCAAGATCAAAAACCGGGTGTAGTTCTCTTTCACATCTTCTATCCCGGCCTGGGCCACCTTGAGGCCATAGAGAAGGGCCGCTGTCTCGCTGGCAATGGCACCGGCACCGGGATCATGGGCCGCCCGGGAAGCAGCCTCAGCCGTACTGGACACATCCACCACAGGCACTCCGGACAGGTGTAGAGACAACCACCTTTTACACTGGGCCGTGGCCTGAGGATGGCTGTAAACCCTCTTCACGTCCCGTCTATCGCCGGAAAGGCACAAGAGATGGTGGGATATGCGAAGGTATATCTCCCCCACAATCTTCACGGGAGAAGAAAAGAACATATCCAAGGTGGAACTCACCACACCCTCCGTGGAATTCTCAAAGGGCACCACCCCATAGTGGGTCTGCCCCTTCTCCACGGCCTGGAACACCCCCTCCACAAACCTCACGGGTAGGAACTCCCCCGAAGTACCGAAGTACTCCAGAGCCGCTTGATGGGTGTGGGTAGCCTCTGGGCCCAAATAGGCCACCTTCACTGGTCTCTGGAGGGACAGGCAGGCAGAAATCACCTCCCTGAAAATCACCTCCAAGGCGCCTGAAGGGAAGGGCCCCGGGTTGGCCTTCACCAGCCGCTCCAAGACTTCCTTCTCCCGATGGGGGATATAGAGGGGAAGGCCCTCCCTCTTCTTAATCTCCCCTATCTCCAAGGCCTTTTGGGCCCGGAGGTTCAGAAGCCTGAGGAGTTCCCCGTCCAGCCTGTCTATTTCTTCCCTCAGGATCTTGAGCCGATCATCGGCCATGACTCTGGCCACCACCCCCTTGGGAGGGTATGGGAGAAGAAGGGTTAGAGGCTGAGCCCCCTCCCGAAGGCTTACCCTGAGGGCCTGTAGGGGAGACTGGGTTGGGGCCAGGAGACCTCTTCAAAGGCTTCTCTACTCCCGGAGGCTGAACACTCTTCAGGAGAGAGGGCATCTCCTGGCGAGAGGCAAAGATGGTGAGTACCAAAGAGGTAGCCATGAAAACCACCGCCGCCCCCACCGTCACCTTGGCCAGCAGGGGCGTAGGCCCCCTGGGACCAAAAACAGGGGATGAAGAGCCCACGCCAAAAGTGGCGCCCATTTCAGCCCCTTTACCTGCCTGGAGCAAGATCACCAGAATCAACACTATACAGACCAACACGTGAAGTGCTACCAAAAGCGTTACCACTATCCCTTACCTCCCTGTACTATCTGGGCGAAGGAGGTGGCCCTTAAGCTGGCACCTCCCACCAACGCCCCGTCTATGTCATCCATGGCCATAAGGCCACGGATGTTCTCCGGTTTAACGGAGCCACCATACAGAATGGTGAGGCCAGAGGCAACATCCCCACCGAACTTCTCCACCACCCACCGACGGATAAAGGCGTGCATCTCCTGGGCCTGCTGGGGGGTGGCTGTCCTGCCCGTTCCGATGGCCCAGACAGGTTCGTAGGCTATCACTACCCGGACCATATCCTCCGCTGAAAGGCTTGCTAGAGACCCACCCAGTTGCTCCCCTACCACATGAAGGGCTTCTCCCCTGTCCCGCTCCTCCAGGGTCTCTCCTACACACACTATAGGGGAGATGCCATGGTTCAAAAGGGCCCGGGCCTTTCTGGCCACACCTTCGCTGGTCTCGCCAAAGATGCACCGCCGCTCCGAGTGCCCCACGATACAATAGGCACAGCCAACATCGGCCAGCATCACAGGAGAGACTTCTCCGGTATAGGCACCCTCCTCTTCCCAAAAACAGTCCTGGGCTGCCAGCTTTATCACCGAGCTCCTCAAGACCTGGGCCACGGGGTGCAGAGCTACAAAGGGAGGGGCCACCGCGATCTCCACACCCTGCTCCCCTTCCACCAGTCCCCTCAGCTCCTCCACCAGTTCCAGGGCCTGGGGCACCGTCTTGTGCATCTTCCAGTTACCGGCTATGAAAGGTCTCCTCATGGCTACCCCCCTTCCCTTTGAGAATCTCCAAGGCGGGCAAAGTCCCCTTCTCCAAGAGTTCCAGAAAGGCCCCTCCTCCCGTGGAGATGTAGGATATCTGATCAGTGACCCCTGCCCGACTGATGGCCACATCGGTATCTCCTCCACCTGCTATGGAGAGGGCCGACGAACGACCTATGGCCCTGGCCACGGAGAACGTGCCGCTTTTGAACTTCTCCATCTCAAAGACCCCCATGGGACCGTTCCAGATGATGGTCTGGGTATCGGAAATCACCTCTTCAAAGAGGGTGATGGTGGCAGGGCCAATGTCCAGGCCCATCCAATCTCGGGGTATCTCCTGGCAGGGAACCGTCCTACTCTCCGCTTGAGGCGACAAACCAGAAGCCACCACCACATCTACAGGAATGTAGAGCTTCACCCCACTCTGCCACGCCCGCTTCATCACCCGGCCCGCCACATCCACCATCTCCTCTTCCACCAGAGACTTCCCCGTGGGCCAGCCCAGATACCGGTAAAAGGTGAAAGCCATCGCTCCACCAATGACCAACTTATCCACCTTCTCCAAAAGGCTCTCCAAGATACCTATTTTTGTGGAGACCTTGGCGCCCCCTATGACGGCCAAAAGAGGCCTCCTGGGATCCACCAGAGCCCTTTCAAAGTACTCTATCTCCTTCCTCATGAGAAAGCCGATGCCCGCCGCCTCCACAAACTGGACTATGCCATAAGTGGAGGCGTGCCTCCGGTGGGCCGTGCCAAAGGCCTCATTGATGTAAACGTCGGCCAACCGGGCCAGTTCCCGGGCAAACTGGAGATCATTCTTTGTCTCTCCCGGGTGGAAGCGCAGGTTCTCCAACAGAAGAACTTCCCCCGGCTGAAGGGCTTCCACCATCTCCTCCACTTGGGATCCTATACAGTCGGGGGCAAACTTCACCTCTTTGTTCAAGAGACGGGAAAGCCTTACCGCCACAGGCTTCAGACTCAGTTTGGGCTCGGGTTTACCCTTAGGTCTCCCCAGATGGGAGGCCAGAATCACCCGACCTCCGTGATCTAAGGCGTAGTTCACCGTGGGCAGAGATCTCCTGATACGAGAATCATCAGTGACGTTCCCCGCCTCGTCCAGAGGGACATTGTAGTCCACCCGGATAAAGACCCTCCTGCCCCTGAGGTCGAAGTCCTCTATGGTTTTACAGCTCAACATGTCACAGGCCCCTCCCGGCCACGTACTTCACCAGATCGTACACCCTGTTGGAGTAGCCCCACTCATTGTCGTACCAAGCCAGGACCTTAACCATATCACCATTCACGTGAGTGGAGAGAGCATCCACAATACTGGAGTGGGGGTCCCCCATAAAATCTATGGAAACCAGGGGCTCATCACAGTAGCGGAGAACCCCTTTAAGCTCTCCCTCTTCCGCCTCCTTCAAGGCACCGTTCACCTCTTCCACCGAGGTCTCTTTTGAGACCTGGACCACCAGATCCACCAGAGAGACATCAGGAGTGGGCACCCTCACCGCCAGCCCATCCAGCTTACCCTTGAGCTGAGGCAAGACCACCCCCACGGCCACAGCCGCCCCCGTTGTGGTGGGGATCATGGACATGGCAGCAGCCCTGGCCCTACGCAGGTCCTTGTGGGGCAGATCCAGGATGCGCTGATCGTTGGTATAGGCGTGAACGGTGGTCATGAAACCTTTAACGATTCCAAACCTATCATCCAGCACCTTGGCTATGGGAGCCAGACAGTTGGTGGTACAGGAGGCGTTGGAGATGATGTGGTGGTTGGCAGGATCATAGGTCTCCTCATTAACCCCCAGAACCACGGTGATATCGGGTTCCTTGGCGGGAGCAGTAATGATCACCTTCTTGGCCCCGGCCTGGAGGTGCTTGGAAGCGCTGGCCCTATCCCTGAAAAGACCCGTAGCTTCTATCACCACATCCACCCCCAGGTCCTTCCAGGGCAGCTGGGCAGGGTCCTTGATGGCGGTCACTTTAATCTCTTTGCCATCCACCACTATGGAGTCCTGAGTATGATCCACCTGAGCATGGAAGATCCCATGGACGGAATCGTATTTGAGGAGATGCGCCAGGGTCTTGGCATCGGTGATATCGTTTATACCCACAAACTCCACATCGGGATCCCCAAAAGCCGCTCTGAAGACCAACCTGCCGATCCTCCCAAAACCATTAATGGCAACCTTCACTCCCATACTCCCCCTCCTCAAAGAAAAATTTTTGCAACCCCTTATAAAGGCTATCCCGGGGGTTTTTCAATGGACCCCCTACATGATCTAAGGACTCCTTTGTAAAGGTAACCCCCCTGGTCCCCATCCTCAAGGGAGACCAACCAACTCGGGTGGAATCCCCTACCCCCGACGGGGCAGGGGTTCCTCGGACGGACCTGCCCGAGAAGAGCTTGACACCGTTCCCCACCGGTTTTATTACGGGGCAGAATACAGGGAGGGAAAAATGATCAAGGCCGTCAAAGGGTTCCGGGACATACTGCCTCAAGAGATGCCCCTTTGGAGGAAGGTAGAAGAAGAGGCCCGCCGCCTCTTCGAGGCTTTTGGCTACTCGGAGCTGAGGATACCTGTTTTGGAAAAGACAGAGCTATTCAAACGGAGCCTGGGGGACACTTCGGACATAGTGGAGAAAGAGATGTATACCTTCCGGGACAAAGGAGGAGAGAGCGTCACCATGAGGCCCGAGGCAACGGCTTCCATGGCTCGGGCCTATCTAGAACACGCTTTATACCATAGCGATCCCGTGGGCAAATACTTCTTTTTCGGCCCCATGTTTCGCCACGAGCGCCCCCAGGCAGGCCGCCTTCGCCAGTTCCACCAGCTGAACGTGGAGGCCTTCGGCTATGTAAGTCCCAGCCTGGACACCGAGGTAATCTCCCTTTTAGACACCCTCTATGAAAGGTTGGGCATCCGCCACCTCACCACCCTGGAAATCAATTCCCTGGGGTGTCGGGAGTGCCGCCCCCGTTTCAGAGAATCCCTGGTAGAGTTCCTGGAGAGGGTGAAAGACCTCCTATGCCCCGATTGCCAGAGGAGAAGGGAGAGAAACCCCTTGAGGGTATTGGACTGCAAAGAAGAGAGTTGCCAAGAGGTGCTAAGGGACGCCCCCCACATCTCCCGGCACCTGTGCCAAGATTGCAGGCAATACCAGAAGGAGACCCTGGCTTATTTGGATGCCCTGGGGGTGGAATACCTTACCAACCCCAGGCTGGTTAGAGGTTTGGACTACTACACCAGGACGGTCTTTGAGCTCACCACCACCCACCTGGGGGCCCAGAACGCCGTTGCAGCAGGGGGCCGATACGACGATCTGCTGAAGCAGATCGGGGACAAGGACATTCCCGGCGTAGGCTTCGCCGTAGGGGTAGAGAGAACGGTGCTACTCCTGGAGAAAAAGGGGGATTGGACCCGGGGAACCCCCTTCCACTGCTACCTGGCTCTTCTTGGAGAGGAGGCCATAAAGGAAGGGTTTAAGCTGGCCTTGGCCTTGAGGAAGAAGGGAGTTCGACTGGAGATGAATCACCAGCCCAAGAGTCTCAAGGCCCAGCTGCGCAGGGCCGACAAGATAAAGGCTCCTCTGGCCATCATCCTGGGAGAAGATGAATTGGCCCGAGGAACCCTCATAGTGAGAAACATGAAAGAGGGCTCCCAAGAGGAAAGGCCCTTGGGGGACCTAGAGGGGCTGGCGAGGTACATAAAAAAGGAGGTCGAGTTTTGAAGAGATCCTGCTACTGTGGGGAATTGCACGCCGGTATGATCGGCGAAGAGGTGGTGCTGGAAGGATGGGTCAACCGACGGAGGGACCACGGAGGCGTCACCTTTGTAGACCTGCGGGACCGGGAGGGGCTGGTCCAGGTGGTCTTCAGCCCCGAAGTAAGCCCCCAAGTTCACGAAAGGGCTCGTGAGATCAGAAGCGAATTTGTCCTGCGGATAAGAGGCAAGGTGAGCCGCCGTCCCCCCGGCACTGAGAATCCCAAATTGAAGACGGGGGAGATAGAGGTAGTGGCCACTGAGGTAGAGGTCCTCAATACCGCCAGGACCCTCCCTTTTCGATTGGACGACAAGGACCTCTCTGAGGAGGTCCGTCTCACCTACCGTTATCTGGACCTGCGACGTCCCTGGATGCAGCACAACATGAAACTCCGCCACAGGGCGGCCATGGCCATCCGCCAGTACATGGACAGCCTGGGCTTCATAGATGTAGAAACCCCCTTCCTTACCAAGTCCACCCCCGAAGGGGCCAGAGACTATCTGGTACCCAGCAGGGTGAATCCCGGCAAGTTCTACGCCCTGCCCCAGTCACCCCAGCTTTTCAAGCAGATCCTTATGGTGGCCGGTTTCGACCGCTACTACCAGATCGTCAAGTGCTTTCGGGACGAAGACCTCCGAGCCGACCGCCAGCCAGAGTTCACCCAAATAGACCTGGAGATGTCCTTCGTGGAGCGGGAAGACGTTATGGAAGTGGTGGAGGGCATTGTGCGCACCGTCTTCGAGCTTATAGACGTGGAGCTCCCCGAGAAATTCCCCATCATGAGCTACAAGGAAGCCATGCTCAAATACGGCATTGACCGGCCCGACACCCGCTTCGGGCTCCTCATCCAGGACGTTTCCCAGCTCTTCGAATCCACGAAATTCACTGCCTTCAAAGAGACCCTGGAAAAGGGCGGTATCATCCGCGGCTTCAAGGCCCCCAGCGGTGCCCGCTTCTCCAGGAAGGAGCTGGACAACTGGGGCAAGAGGGCCCGGGAGTTCGGCGCCAGGGGCCTCATCTCCATAAAAGTGACGGACCAAGGACTCCAGTCCAATCTATTGAAATACCTCTCCTCGGGCGAGGCGGAAGGTCTGAAGGAGGCCTTCCAAGTCCAGGAGGGAGATGTGATCTTCCTGGCCGCCGACAAAGAAGAGAGGGTAGCCGACGTCCTGGGCCGTCTGCGCCTGGAGGTGGCCAATGCCCTGGACCTCATCCCCGAGGATACCTACTCCCCTTTGTGGGTTGTAGACTTTCCCCTGCTGGACTGGGACGAAGAGGAGAAACGCTACGTGGCCGTGCACCACCCTTTCACCTCACCCATGGACGAAGACCTGCCCCTCCTGGACACAGATCCCCTCAAGGTAAGGGCCAAGGCCTACGACATTGTCCTCAACGGCCAGGAGATTGGCGGAGGGTCCATCAGGATCCACAGGAGGGACATCCAGAAGAAGATCTTCGACCTGTTGCGAATCGGCGAGGAAGAAGCCAGGGTCAAGTTTGGGTTTCTCCTGGAAGCCCTGGAATACGGCGCCCCTCCCCACGGCGGCATCGCTCTGGGCTTTGACAGGGTGATGGCCATTCTCACCAGGGCCGAATCCATCAGAGAGGTCATAGCCTTTCCCAAAACCCAGAAGGCCCAGTGCCTCATGACAGGCGCCCCTTCCCCTGTAGACGAGAGGCAACTGAAAGAGCTAAAAATTAAGTTGACGGCCACTCCCGAAGAGAAATAAATTTACTTCAGTACTCTTCGACACAGCGGGTACCCCTTCCTCTCTCCTGGGAAGAGGGGGCCCCGTTTGTAGGATAAAAATCTTCTCCCGGGAGGTGGTAAGATGAAAAGAAAGATAGGACTCCTGGCCCTTCTCCTATCCTTGGCCCTTCTGCTGGGGGGGTGTTGCCGTCCTCCCGTGAAGGAGGTCTCTCTGGCCAAGGCCCAACTAATGGAGGCCCAGGAAGCAGGAGCACCCACCTATGCCCCTGAAAAGTACAAAGAGGCGGAAAACCTCCTCTCCCAAGCAGAAGCCGAAACCAAAACGGAATGCCAAAAATCGTGGAAAACGGTGAAGCTGGCCCAGCAAAAAGCCCAAGAGGCCAAAGAAGCAGCCCTCAAGGCAAAACTCCTAGCCAGGGCAGAGGCCCTGAAGGCCATTAAAAGGGCCCAGCAGGCTCTGGCAGAAGCCAGGGAGGCCGAAGCACCTCAGTATGCCCCTGACCTCTTTCAATCAGCAACTAATCTCCTGGCAGAAGCCCAGAAGGACTTCCAAAGGGAAAATTTTCTCCAGAGCAAGAAAAAGGCCGACAAGGCCGCCCAGTTAGCTCTCAAGGCCAAAGAGGCAGCCACCAAGGTCAAAGAAGAACTGGCTCGGGAGCTGGAAAAAAGACGGGCTAAACCTTCAACCCACGTGACAGAGAAAGGGGAGTGCCTGTGGATCATCTCCAGCTACCCCCAGATCTATGGGAACCCCTTCATGTGGCCTCTCATCTACTGGGCCAACAAGGCCCAAATCCACGATCCTGACCTCATCTATCCCGGGCAGGCCTTCACCATCCCTCGGGACTTCAGCTCCCAAGAGAAGAACAAGGCTGTTTATTTCGCCAAGCACCGGGGTCCCTGGTCCCTCTTTGACGGGAAGTAGTCGGGGGGTGAAGGGCGAAAGGTTTAGGCCAAAGGCCCGTGGGGGATTGGCTCCAATCCCCCACGGGCTCTCCTCGCAAGATTGAGATCTGAAATCCAAGGTTTGAGGAACCCAGGCCCCCTCGTACGGACCTTCCCCAAACTGGGCCAAGGTGATACCTTCCTCAATCCAAAAACCCAAGGAGATAAGATATGCGCATAGAGATAGAGACCCTGGCCCTGGGAGGATACGGCCTGGGGCGCTGGGAAGGAAAGGTGGTCTTCGTGCCCTATGGGGTACCCGGAGACATCCTGGAGGTGGAGATCACCGAGGACCACAGTGACTACGCCTTTGGTCGTGCCCTGGAAATAGTGGAGCCCTCCCCCCATCGGGTCTCTCCCCCCTGCCCCGTCTTTGGCAGGTGCGGGGGATGCCAGTGGCTCCACATAGGATATCAGGTACAGCTGGAGGCCAAAGAAGCCTTGGTGAAGAGGGAATTGAGAAAGATCATAGAAAAGGAGGAGACTGCCCGACCCATTATCCCCTAGGCTCCCAACATGGAATACCGTACCCGGGCCAAGCTACGGGTGTTCAAGGGTCAGATAGGCTTCTACCAGGAGAAGAGCCACCAGGTAGTACCATTGGGCCACTGCCCCGTCATGACCTCCAACATGAATAAGGGGCTTCTGGTCTTCTACCACCACCTCAAGGAGCTCAAGAAGGTGGGAGAGATAGACCTCTTCGCCCGAGGCGACGAAGGTGCCCTTTTAGTGTCCATGAAGAGTAGAGAGCGCCTGGAGGCCATCCACAACATCTTCCACGCCCTCAAGGAGGACACCGGCACCAGGGTGGGCCTCCGGGTCCTGTGGAAAGGAAAGGTGAGTCACCTGGGCCCCAAGGCCATGGAAGAGGAGATCCTAGGCCACAAACTCCTGGTGGGCCACGACACTTTCTTCCAGAACAACCGGTACCTGAGGGATAAACTGGCTGCCACAGTCCTGGAGCAAGCCAGGCCCTGGATGGAAGGACCTATGCTGGAGCTATACGCTGGGGTGGGGACCTTCACCGTACCCCTGGCCAAAGAAGGGGCAAAGGTGACAGCCGTGGAGGGCCACACCCCCTCGGCCCGACTTCTAAGGGAAAACCTGCCCCCTGAGATGGACGTTCTTGAGACTTCCTGCGAGAAAGCCTTAGAGAAGCTCGCAGATAGCAACTTCTCCCTGATCATTCTAGATCCCCCCCGCACAGGCTGCACGCCCCCTGTGCGACAGGCCATAGGCAACTTGGCTCCCCAGGCCATCATTTACATCTCCTGCGACCCCGCCACCATGGCCCGGGATATGGCCCAATGGAAGGAGAAGGGCTACCGTCTCACCTTTCTCCAACCCCTGGACATGTTCCCCCACACGGGCCACGTGGAGATGGTGGGGCTTATGGTACGGGAGGGGTAGAGGAAAAACCGGTCAAGCTTCCAACGTCAGGAAAAGGACCTCCCCCAAATAAAAGACAAAAAACTATGGTCCACTCATCCTCTCCTGTGGTAGGAGTAAGAGGTTCTTTTGTTGAAAGAGGTGTTTAATGAAACGTTATCGCGGCGCCAGGACCCTTTGTCCCTCTCTAAGAACAGTCCTCCCCCTCGTCCTGTCTGTTCCTTCCCGAGCCAGCATCTGGGATACGGACAAGTCCTTGACAGGAGAAGATCTGGGAGAAACCCGCTGCCCGGACCACGGACCTCCTGAAGAAGGTCTTCGGCAGCGTTACCAACTAGACACGTGTGATATTAAGCAACAGAGGCTTTGTCATGGGTAAGCTCTTCAAGTTCCTCATAGGCCTGGTGGTGGTGGCCGTCATCGCCGTCATAGGCCTCAACTTTGCCATCAAGACCTACCTCACCCCGGAAAGGGTGAAGAACATGTTCATCCCTCCTGCGGAAAAGGTCCTCCAGCGCAAGGTCTCCCTGGGGAAGATCAACGTGAGCCTCTTCAAAGGGGTCACCCTCACCAACCTGGTGGTGAAGAAAGCCGACGGCAAGGAAGACTTTCTCAGGGTGAAGGAGTTCATCCTCAAATATAAGCTCCTCCCCCTGCTGAAGAAGGAGATCGTCATAAGCAAGATCCTCCTGGTGGATCCCTACGTCCGCATCTACAGGGACGCCCGGGGCCACTTCAACTACGAGAGTCTGGGGCCCCTCCAGAAGAAAAAAGGGTCCTCCTCCTCGGGCAAGGAAGGGAAGAAAGCTTCCAGCCCCTGGCCTCTGACCATCAAGAGTATCCAGGTGAAGAGGGTCCACGCCCTTGTGAAAGACGCCCTGGGGGAGATCCCCGACACCGATTTAACGGCTAACGCCCGTGTGGCCCTCTCCATGACGGCCCAGGGGGCCATGAGTTTCTCGGGCAAGTCGGACTTCCTGGCCCAGGCGGTCTATGGCCAGGTGAAGAGCCAGGTGAAGGGCGATCTGACCTTCACCCCCCAGAAACTCACCTACAAAACGGATATCCAGCTGGAGGGAGATACCATCACCCTGTCGGGCCAGGTGGTGAACTACTCCGCCAACCCCTCCATCATCCTCAACATCTACAGCCCCATCCTCCACCTGGACAAGCTCATGGAGGTGCCCAAAAAGCTCCCTAAGGGGAAGACCCAGGCCAGGGGAAAGGGGGCCAGGGCCCAGGGAAAGGAAACTTCTCCCCCCAAGCTGGAAGTGAAGGGGGAGTACAAGGTGAGGGAGGCCCTGTACAAGGGGCTGAAAATGGAGGACATCCAGGGTAATTACCGGTTCAAAGACGGCATCTTCACCCTGAAGGACGCCCTGGTCAAAGTGACCCAGGGAACGGTTAAAAAGGAGGTCCAGGTGGACCTCAATGACCCCCTCATGGCCTACAAGGGGGCCTTCCAGGTTCAAGGCGTGGACATGGGTGCCCTCACCACGGCCCTCATGGCCAGGGGCAAGGGCATGGTGACGGGGAAGTTCAACACCCGGGCTACCTTCTCGGGGAGGGGAAGCCAGTGGGAGATCATGAAGAAGTACCTTACGGCCCAGGGGGTCTTCTCCCTGAAAGACGGTCAGTTCCTGGACTTTCCCGCCATAAACAAGGTGGCCGCCCTCCTGGACCTGGACGAGCTGAAGAACCTCGCCTTCCAGGAGATAGACGGAAACTACAAAGTGGAGAAGGGCAAGGTCCTCCTGAAAAGCGCCCTCTCCAGCCAGGACATAAAAATGAAAACCCAGGGTACCTTGGGTCTGGACGGCTCCCTCAACCTGCCTCTGGTCCTCAAGCTATCCCCCAAACTGGGGGATAAACTGAAGAAGAAGGTCTCTTTCGCCAAATACCTAGGTCAGGAAAAGGGCTGGACCATCGTGCCCATAAAACTCTCGGGAACCCTTACAGCCCCCGTCCCCACTCCCGATTTGAGCATGGTGAAAGAGGGCCTCAAAGGTGAAGCCGGGAAGGCCCTCCAGGGACTCCTCCCCTCCAATAAGAAGGAGAGCCCCCTGAAGGGCATCAAGGGCCTCTTCGGAAAATAGCCATGAAGGAACAGCCCTCGGGACTGATCCCCCTGGTGAAATCCAAGGAGAAGGGACTCTGGCAGTGGGTCTGGGAGCCCCTCCCCCCCATGCCCCCCGGGGAAGGGCCTTCCTCAAGGTCGTCCTGAGGATAATCTCCATAGTTTACCGGGAGTTCAAGAAAGACGCCATCACCCTCAGGGCCAGCGCCCCCACCTATGCCCTCATCCTATCCCTGGTGCCCATGCTGGCCCTGGGCACCGCCTTCAGCAAAATCGAAAGGGCCACAACACCATCTGGACGGCCTGTGGTCAGAGGCAGTCTTCCAGGCCATGAGAAGCTGGCTGGACACCGTGCCCATGAGTAAGATAGTAAAAAGGGAGGAGTGGAGGACCAGGAGGAGTGAAATGGCGGGAACTTTCATCATTGCCACTTTCAACGTGAACTCCATCAGGTCCAGACTCCCCATTGTTATCTCCTGGCTGGAGAGACACCGCCCGGATGTCCTATGCATGCAGGAGACCAAAGTGGCCGATGAGGTCTTTCCCGCCAAGGAATTCGAGAAGGTCGGCTACCATGTGGTTTTTCGAGGGGACAAGGGAAAAAACGGCGTGGCCATAGCCTCCCCGGAAGAACCCGAGGACGTGGCCTTCGGCCTGGACGACGGGGGCCCTCCCGACGAGGACCGTCTCATCCGGGGGGTCTTCTCGGGCATTCCCGTGGTGAACACCTACGTCCCCCAGGGCCAAAAACCCGAGTCTCCCATGTTTCCCTACAAGCTGGGGTGGTTCCAGCGGCTCCGACGTCTCTTCCAGCGCCACTACTCCCCCACAGAGCCCCTCCTGTGGTGCGGGGATCTCAACGTGGCCCCTGAGGAGATAGACGTCCACAACCCCAAGAGGCTCCTGGGCCACGTCTGCTTCCGACCGGAGGTGTGGGAGGCCTTCCAAGAGGTGAAGGCCTGGGGCTTTGTGGATATCTTCCGAAAGCACCACCCCGGGGAGGGGGGGCAGTACACCTTCTTCGACTACCGGGTCCCCAGGGCCGTAGACAGGGGACTGGGCTGGAGGGTGGACCACATCCTGGCCACGCCTCCCCTGGCTGAGAAATCCCAGGACTGTTGGATTGACCTGGAACCCCGCCTGGCTACCAAACCCTCGGACCACACACCCCTGGTGGCCCGGTTCAGCATAGACTAGAAGGACAGGAAAAGCTGATCCCGGGGTCTGGAACTGAGGGCTTTTTGAAAGGCTTCAATCATATTAGGATCTACAGCCCCGGCATCTTTCGCTACCTCTTCCAAGACCCCCAACAGGTCCTCTACCCTCCAACGGGGAGTATGCTCTAAAAGGTGATGGAGCCTGTCCGCCAAAAAAACTACCTGGGCCCCCTGGGGGATCTGCTTCCCCGTCAAACCCTTGGGAAAACCCTTCCCGTCGTAGCGCTCGTGATGGTAAAGGACCATGGGAACTATTCCCCTGAGATAGGGAACATGGCGCAACATGTAGGCCCCTATCAGTGGATGTTCTTTGTAGTTCCAGGCCCCCTCTCCAAAGGAGACCTCCGCCTTCCCTATGTCATGAAGGGCCCCGGCCACCCGGAGAAGCCTCACCATAGCCCTGTTGAGTCCCAGGGCCTTTCCTATCTCCACCGAGATCTTGGAGACCACTTCGGAGTGGGACCTGTGGAACTTGTCCCTCTCCCCCTTCTGGGAGACCAAAGATAGGGCATCTTCCACTCGAAAAAAAGCCGGAGGCTCCTTCCCCTCCCCCAAGCGAAAGACCCTGTTGCCACCCATCTTCTTGGCTTGATACATGGCCCAGTCAGCCCTTCTCACCAGCTCCTCTGCGGTAATGCCATCCAGAGGAAAGACGGCCACCCCGATACTCAAAGAGAGGGGAGAAACCCCCAAAGAGTCACCGAGGGTCTCCACCTTCTTTCTCACCCTCTCCGCCACCCTCATAGCCCCTTCTACCTGGGTCTCCGGTAGAATGGCGGTGAACTCGTCCCCTCCATACCTGGCAGCCATATCTGCGCCCCTCAGCGACGAGGCTATGGCGTCCCCCACGGCCTTAAGCACTCGGTCTCCCTGAAGGTGTCCCAGACGATCATTGATGTCTTTGAAATTATCGGCGTCCATGAACAGAAGGGCAAAGGGAGAACCATAGCGCATACCCCTCTCTATCTCCTCCTCCAGGGACCTGTAGAAATAGGCCACATTGAAGAGCCCTGTCAGGGGGTCTGTACAGGCCAGATAGTCCTTCCTCCCCAGCACCCCCCACAGAAGCCTACCCCCCAGTCCCCCCAGAATCTCTGTCCCTCTGCCTCGCTCCTTTAAAAGCCCCCTTAATTCCTCTTCCAGGGCCTTGTCTCCCGTGAGATTGAGGATGAGATCCACTTGGGGCATGTCCAGCACGGCCCTGTAGTCCTCGAAAATGGGGATGCCCAACTGCCTGGCCAGGGGCAGGGCCTCGGCTTCAGGGTTTATCTCCGCCAAACCCAGTATCTCTATAGAGGGGTCTCCCATAATGGTGTCCAAAAGGGCCTTGCAAGCCCTTCCTCCGCCTATAGCGAAGAGTTTCAGGCCTTTAGGAAAGATCTTAGGGATCTCCACCCTGCCAAGGTCTCCCTTCCCTTTCATATCACCTTCTACCAAGCGGGCCTCTTATGAACCACCCGCCCCAACAGGGAGGCCCCCCTTTCCAGACGCGACGGTGGAAGGGGCAGCTCCAGGTAAAAAACCTTCTTCTCCTTTGTCACAGCGAGATGCCGTACCAGGGGAAGCTCCTCCCCCAAAAACTCCGCCAGCCTCTCCGCCGGGCCAGGATCCCTTTCGAAAAGGACCTTAAACCTGCTACCACCAAATCTCATCCTCTTCTCTTTTAGGATGGCCAGATTGTAGATCCTCGGCCGATTGAATAACCCCCCCTTTACCAGATGTAACTCTTGGTCAGGAGCCTCCTTCAGGTAAAATAAGGCTTGCACGGTATCATTGTCACCCGTGAGAAAGTGAAAAGGAAGCCAAAGAACGCTCTGGCGGGGAAGAAGCCGATACACCACCATCACCCTCTCGAATCCCGGCACTTCATACTCCCCAGTAAAACCCATCACCCCCCCCAACCAAGTATATTCCTGGTCCCGAGGCTGAAGCTTCTCCTCCAGAAGGGCCGCCATCCTTTTTGCCAAGCGTAAGTTTCTCCTGTGGCCCAGGGGATAGAGCACGGTGAGAACCAAGCTCGCCCCAATCAAGGCACCAAAAATCTCCCTTGGGAACTTCACACCAACTCCTCCACCCAACCCCTCCCCAGAGAAACCAGGTCCTCCCTTCCCAGGCCACCCCTCACAAAGGGGAGGGTCCGCACCGGAAGGGGAGAAAAGGCTTCCGCCACCCTTGCCTCGTCCACTGTCTCCCCACCTTCCACCAAACCAAACTTGTTGAGGAGGATCAAGTGGAGGGGAATAGACACCCTCTCCAGAAAAGACCTTATCCTGCAACTCTCCGTAAAAGACAGCCTATCCTGGTTCATCACCAGAACATTGGCCACCCTCCCCCCATCCCTCAAAAGGTCCGCCATGTATCGGGCCCGCTCCTCCTGCCGCTCCAGCTCCCGATAGACCCTGTCTTCCCCACTGTCTATAGCCACTCCTTTACCCAATGCCTCCTTCCCCTTGATAGCCACCACCACAGAGCGCCTCTCTAGGATCTTCTCCCGCCACTTTTTCAGCTGATCTATCCACATCAGGATGGAAAAGGGAAGGGAAAAGATCTTCAGGGTCAATCCCGTGGGAGGAGTGTCTATCACCAAAAAGTCCTTGTCCCTGTGGGTCTCCAAGAGGTCCTGCAGGGCAAAGAGCACAGCCGATTCTTCCATGCCTGGAGAGTACCTGAGAACGTCCAGCATGCCTTCCAGATTGAGGATGGTGAGGTGACGGTAGAGGTCCCTCATCTTCCGGGAGGTCTCCGCCAGGAATCGGCGAAGATAGACCTCCAGGTCGACCTCCTGGGCCCACAGGCCCCCTTCCACCCGCTTAACCCCAGAACCCTCCTCCATCCCCAGTACATCCCAAAGGTTATGGGCAGGGTCTATTGAAGCCCAAAATACAGAGAAACCTTTACGCGCCAAGGTGAGAGCCAGGCTGGCCGCCGATGTGGTTTTCCCCACGCCTCCCTTACCAAGAAAAAAATAGAGCCTTTTCATCATATGTCTGCCAGATCGGCCCACACAGCCCAGGCATCGTCCAGACGCCGAGACTTAGCCAGCATAATGGAAAACTCCCTCTCCATATAGGGCAAAAGGGCTAACCCCACCAAGGGCGGGGGGGAGGGCAAGCCCACAAAAGACGAGTAAAGAAGAAGAGCAAAGGAGCTCTCCATCTCGGAGAGCTCCTTTTCAATGGTATCAACAGCCCTTTCCCTGAAGCCCTGTGAGAAAAACCGCAGGGCCTCCAGAAACCGCCTGGCCAGATCACTCAATCTCATGGGCTGTCTGGAGCTCCTGGGGTTTAGGAGTGAAGTAATCGTAGATGAGAATAAGGTTCAGCAGGAGCATGACCACCACTATGACGCCCAAGACATAGGCCTGGAAGGGTTTCTTGGCCATGAAGGTGGGCACTGCCACGAATAGATACCACACCAGGGCCAAGGTCACCGTTATCCAGAGGAAGAAGGCAGGCGCCAGTACCATCCAGCCCGATCTTCTCTGAACCCTGATAACCCAGGCCGCCACGGTTATCAAAGCAATGGATGCCAGCATCTGATTGGCCCCTCCAAAAGCAGGCCAGATCACCTTCCAGGCCCCAGTCCAGGCCAGACCTATTCCTATGGCAGCGGGCACAGTGGAGGCCACCCACCGATTGGTCATAAAGGAGTAAAAGGCCGGCACCGCCTCCCTCACAGGCTCCAAAATCTCAGCAAAGGTGTACCGGGCAAGGCGATTGGTGGTGTCCAGGGTGGTCATGGCAAAGGAGGCCACCCACATGGCCCCCAGAATCACCATGAAGGTCTTGGGAAGACCCAGGACGCTGCTGGTCACCGCACCATAGGCCTTGGCAAAGATCCCCACAGGACCACCCAGGCTCTTAACGGCCCCCATATAGTGGGCGGCAAACTGGGCCCCACCACTTCCCAGACCCTTCAGCACCTCGGGCTTCATGAGGCTCATCCCATAGGCGCCTATACAAGCCACTACCAGGGTAGAGAGGAAGCCTTCCGTGAGCATGGAGCCATAGCCCACAAAGAGACCGTCCACTTCCCGGGAAAGCTGCTTAGACGTGGTCCCCGAGGCCACCAGGGCATGAAATCCCGAGAGGGATCCGCAGGCAATGATGAGGGGTATAACGGGCCAGAAGGGCGTAGGCTTCCCCGCGATGATGGGAGCAGAGAAGACGGTGGCCACAGGAACGGTGATGGGCTTGAAAGAAAGGACCACCGCCACACCGCCCAAGACCAGCCCACCCACCAAAAGCCAGGCGTTGAGGTAGTCCCTGGGCTGGAGAAGCACCTGAACGGGCAGGGAGGCAGCAACGATGATATAGAAGAAGAAAACCACCATCCAGGTCTTATAGCCAGCCCTAATGGGGAACTTCTCTCCCAGAACAATGGCTGCCACCAGCATAATGATGCCGATGACCGTGGAGAGTTTAAAGTCCAGCTTCAACCTGTAAAGAAGGACCCCAAGAATTAAGCCGGCCACTATCTTGAAAAGATAGGCGCTGGGCACTGCCGGTACTTTGACAAAGAGCTTCCCTAACACAGCCCCAAAGGCAGCCACCACCAGGATAAGGACAAAGAAGATAAACCAAGCAAAAATGTATCCCGTGCGTCTCTTGAGAACTCGACCCGCTACCCACTGGACAGAATGGCCATCGTAGCGCACGGAACTCATAAGGGAGAGGTAGTCATGGACCGCTCCAATGAAGATGTTGCCCAACCATACCCATAGAAGGGCCGGGACCCACCCCCAGGCCAAAGCAATGGCCGGACCAATTATGGGGGCTGCACCTGCTATGGAAGCAAAGTGGTGTCCAAAAAGAACGTACTTGTTGGCAGGAACAAAATCCACCCCGTCATAGAGCCTCACCGCAGGAGTTGGTTCTTCCGAAGCTTTGACCACATCCCTCTGGAGAAAGCGCCCATACAACCAATAGAGAAAGACATAAAGGGCAAGGCCAATCACCAATACTAAACTGACATTCATAGCTCACCTCCTACTTCTTTCTCCTTGCAAAACCCCTCACCTTTTTGGAAAAGGATACTGCGCCCAGGAGGCTGGGTCAAGGAAAGCAAAAAGGAAGAAAGGCCTCTCCCTGACCTATAGACCAAAAGGGGTAAAAAGATATATAAGTTTAATACACCCTTACCCAGGAGATGAACGGTGTTGGTCCCTCTCATCTACCTTATAAAAAGGGTCCTTCTCCCTTCTTCCAAGGAGGGGTTACCCCTACC
This sequence comes from Thermodesulfobacteriota bacterium, assembly GCA_024274915.1. GTDB lineage: Bacteria > Thermosulfidibacterota > Thermosulfidibacteria > Thermosulfidibacterales > B14-G1 > B14-G1. The sequence goes on along the minus strand of JAJSAC010000073.1, from coordinate 46,190 downwards.
ATGGTCCTCCTCCCTTCCTCCCGTGACCAGGCCCAAAAGGGACCTCCAAAAGACCATCCTCTGTGAGCAGTTCCTCCGGGAGTTCAGCCTGGAAGAGAGGCAGTACTTCTCCCGGCTGGCCAGGGAATGCCTCCGGGAGCGGAACTATCCCCGGGGCGAGGAGCTCTACCAGTACTGCTATTTCTCCACCCTCAAGTTTCGCCTGGAGCGTCTATGGAAAGGCGAGAAAAAGCCCTCCAGCCTGGGTGTCTACCTCTACGCCCAAAGCATAAAGGAGCTGGAACACTCCATCAACTACTACCGGAACCTCTTGGAGAAAGGTGCCTTCTCCCCCCCGGGAGGGGCCTCACCTTCTTCATGGCTAGAGGAGAGGATGAAGGAGATCTCCCTTCCCAGAAGGGCCCTCACAAATCCCCCAGGGCAATCCCTCTAATCAGGACTTCCCCCAAAATTCCCTTCCTGGTAAAGGCATCATGTTCAGAATCCTAGATTTTTTCTTTCCAATAAGTGAAAGGGCGGGGCATTCCTCCCTTGCCCATGGCTCATGGCTGATAGCAACTATGAGCTATCATCTCTGCGCTCGGAACGCCCTGCCCTGACCCATAAGAGTAAAAGTGGGGGAAGCCCTGCTCTAATCCCTTGACAAAGGGGGGAAAAGGGGAAATTATTATCCAGGCCTACGGGCCCGTAGCTCAGCTGGTTAGAGCCACCGGCTCATAACCGGAAGGTCCCAGGTTCGAGTCCTGGCGGGCCCATTTATCAAAGAGGTGCTTGGGAGAGAGAGTGGGTAGGATTGGAATAAAAAGAGTTTCCAACGGAAAAAAGGGGGTGTGCCGGAGGCACATCCCCTTTTTTGCTAAGCCATGACCCTGGAGGAAGTCCTTTCCCATCTGGACAGGATAGCACCCTTCTCCATAGCCCTGCCCTGGGACAACTCGGGCCTCCAAGTAGGAGACCCTTCTCAGGAAGTGACGGACATCCTTTTGGCCCTGGAGCTCACTTCCCACGTGGTAATGGAGGCCCTGGACTATGGGGCCCAACTCATCGTGACCCATCACCCCCTCATCCTCCCACCCCTTAAAAGCCTGCTGCTCCATCGGAACCCAGGGAGTCTCATTGCCTCCCTAGTGAAAAGGGAGATAGCCCTGGTGACCATGCACACCAACTGGGACATTGCCCCCGGAGGACTATCTGACGCCTTGGCCCACAAACTGCTCCTAGAAGTAGATGCCGTACTGGAGCCTTCCACCCAGGGAGAGGGTGGAATCGGCCGGGTAGGAAGCCTCCCCAACCCCGAAACCCTAGATGCCTTGACAAACCGCCTCATGAAAGAACTGCCCGCCCCCTGGGCCCGGGTGGTGGGAGATCCTCAAATGACCGTGGAGAGGGTGGCCTTATGTCCCGGTTCGGGGGGGGACCTGTGGCCCAGAGCCCGGGACCTGGAAGCCCAGGTCCTCATCACAGGAGACGTGAAACACCATCAGGCCCGAGAGGCCCTTGAGGAGGGCTTCGCCCTACTGGACCTAGGACACTTTGCCACCGAGGCGTGGGGCATGGAGGTTTTGGCAGAGAGAATTAGAAGGGAGATTCCTTCCCTGAAAGTGTCTCTGGAGGGGTCCTTGAAAGACCCTTTCACTATCTACATTAGAGGAGGATCAAGGTGCGAGAAGAGATAAAGCTCCTGGTAAAGCTCCAGGCCCTGGATCTATGGCTGGACAAGGCCCAAAGGCTAATGAAAGAACTGCCCCAACAGATCCAGGACGAAAGCCAGGCCCTGGAGGCGGCTAAGGGCCGATTAGAGGCCTTTAGACAGAACCTTAAAGACCTGGAACTCGAGAGGCGAGGCAAAGAGAAGGAGCTTATGGAACTGGGAGACAAAGTGGGAGAGAAGAAGGGGCGCCTTTTCCAGGCCAAGAGCAACGAGGAATACTCCGCACTCATCAAAGAAATAGAGTCTCTCAAGGAGCGCATCAGCCAACTGGAAGACGAGGTTATCCTCCTGCTGGACAGAATCGAAGAAGTGAAAGCCCAAGAAGAAGCGGCCAAAAAGGAGGTAAAGGAAAAAGAGGAGTCCCTGGAGGCGGCCAAGGCCCGCTTCCATAAGAAACTACAAGAACTGGAGCAAACCCTGCAAGAACGGCAAAAAGAGCGAGAAGGGCTGGTCTCCCGCCTCAGTAAACGCACCCACCAGATCTACGAGAAGGTGAAGAAAAACCGGGGCTACGCCGTGGTGAGAGCAGAGAAGTACACCTGCCTGGGCTGCCATATGGAGATCCCTCCCCAGACCTTTGTGGAAGTGAAGAAGGGGGAAGAGATCATTCAATGTCCCTTCTGTAGCCGCATCCTCCACTGCTGGGAGGAGGCCCCCAAAGAGGATGAGGAGTGACTAAAGACCGGGAGGATTTGTCTCCCCCTTTCCGCCTCTTCGTGGACGGAGCGTGCCGGGGAAATCCTGGTCCCGCCGCCTATGCCTTCATTCTCTACCAGGGAGAGCGACCTTTACTGAAGGGAGGAGGCTTTCTAGGCAAGGCCACCAACAATATAGCCGAATACACCGCTCTTATAAAAGGTCTAGAGGCCGCCTGGGAGGCTGGGGTCAGGGAAAGATTGGAGATATACAGCGATTCCCAGCTTATGGTGCGCCAATTGGAGGGCACGTACAAGGTGCGCCAGGGCCACCTCAAAAGCCTCCACACCCAGGCCCACAACCTCTTGAAAAGATTCCGCCAAGCCCGTATCTTCCATGTAGAACGGGGCCTGAACCGAGAAGCCGACAGGTTGGCCAACAGAGTCCTGGATGAGGCCCTGAAGAAGGCTGGGCAGTCGCCGGCGGGGTAGTCCGCGGGAGGAAAGTCCGGGCTCCGCAGGGCAGGGCGCTGGGTAACACCCAGGTTCCGCGAGGAACGGAAAGTGCCACAGAAAGGAGCACGCCGGACCCGACCCATCCACCCTGAGAACAGGGGCCGGAGATGGGTTGTCAAGGCCCGGTAAGGGTGAAAGGGTGGGGTAAGAGCCCACCAGCAGTCCGGGTGACCGGACTGGCTAGGTAAACCCCGCCCGGGGCAAGACCAAATAGGGGAGCTTCAAGGGTGGCCCGCCCGCGCTCCCGGGTAGGTCGCTAGAGGTGTCGGGTAACCGGCACCCTAGAGGAATGACTGCCACCTATCCTTCGCGATAGGGACAGGACCCGGCTTACAGGCCTTCTTCGGCCTCATCCAGGCAATAAAAATACAGGTAGAGGTAGAGTGAGGTGGTAGTGGCCTCCGGAGAGCCTTCCCTCAAGGGGCATCTCCTCTCCCTATACCTTTACCTCAACCTGTCCCAAAGGGGGTTGGCATAGAGCAGTTGTTCTGGTCTTGCTTCTTTTTCATCCTGGGGGCCTGCCTGGGGAGTTTTATCAACGTGGTCATCTACCGCCTGCCCAGGGAAGAGTCTATTGTCTACCCCCCCTCCCATTGCCCCAACTGCAGCCACCCCATCTCCTGGTGGGAGAATATTCCCCTCCTCTCCTATATCATCCTCAGGGGCCGTTGCCGAGAGTGCCGACAGCCCATCTCCCCTCGATATCCCCTGGTAGAGCTGGCCTCCGCCCTCCTCATCGCCTCCTGCTACCTCTCCTTCGGACTCTCCATCAGGCTCCTCTGGTCGGGGCTCCTCACCCTCTCTCTGTTGGCCGTCTTCTTCATTGATCTATACCACCAGATCATCCCCGACGAGATAGACCTACCAGGGATCCTGGTAGGCCTCCTCCTGTCTCCCTGGTCCATAGGTATCGTTCCCTCCCTTACAGGAGGCATCCTGGGGGGAGGGGGCTTTCTCCTCATAGGCTTCCTGGGAGGCAGGATGTTGAAAAAGGAAGCCCTAGGTGGGGGAGATGTGAAGCTCATGGCCATGATAGGCACTTTTTTGGGCCCCCTAGGAGTCCTCATCACCACCTTTGTGGGAGCCCTGCTGGGGGCCCTCATCGGCACCCTATGGCTAAAGCTCTCGGGAAAAGGGAGAGAAACCCCCATCCCCTTTGGCCCCTTCCTGATAGTGGGAGCCTACATAGCCCTCTTTTGGGGGCAGGAGATTCTCCAGTGGTATCTGAGCCTGGGCACAGGCTAAAGGGCTTCTCCCTTCCCCCTCCCTGGAGCTGGGGCTACGGACTGGTCCTGAGAAGGAAAGTCCTAGGAGAGGAAGACCTGAGCCTGGAAATCTTTTTCCTCAAACGGGGCATCTTAGAAGGTCTGGTTAGGAGAGGGGTCCTGGCCTCTTCACCCCATCGGGGTGCCCTGGATCCTCCTGCCTTCACCTATTTCCAGTTTCAATGGCTCACCCAGGAACGGGTAAGGATTCGTCATTGGGAAGAGGCCCGGCTCTTCCCCCGCGCCCGGGGCCAAGCCCATCTGGTCCTGGAGTTCTGCCACGCTCTGACCTCTCTCCTCCCTCGGGGATGGTGGGACCCAGGGCTCTTCCGCTGCATCCTGAGAAGCCTAAAGGCTCTGGAAAGAGGCGAGAACCCGGAAAAGGTGCGCATTCTCTTTCGCTTGGGAGTCCTTGAGACCACAGGCCACTCCCCCTGGCACCTCCTCTCTACCCGGCACCCATCAACGATCCCCCCTTTAAACAAGCGCCTCGAAGAAGACCTAGAAAAGGTCGTGAACACCTTATGGCAAGACCTCCTAGAGGGCCCTTCCAGAAGGGACTTCCAAAGATGAAGAACCTGGGGCCCCTCTTATATGAACTCTTGATAGACCCCATCACCCAGGGAGTCCGCGAGGCCCTGGCATCCATGATCCCCTCAGGGTCTTCGGTGGTAGATCTGGGATGTGGCACGGGGGCCTTGGCATTCCTTCTCGCCCAAGAGGCCACAAAAGTTGTAGGAGTAGATCTTTCCCCTGCCTTGATAGCCTGGGCTGAGAAAAAGAGGAGAAAGAAGAAACTGGCCCACGTGTCCTTCATAAACGCCGACGCCTCCTCTCTGAGAGGGTTTCCCCCTCTCTCCTTCGACTTTGCCGTTCTCTCACTTATCCTACACGAGGTCCCCGAAGAGCAACGCGCCCCCCTCTTGAGAGAGGCGAAAAGAGTGGCCCAAGAAGTGATCATCGCTGATTACCACGTACCCTTGCCCTGGAACCTGGCTGGGCTGTCTGCCCGAGCCATTGAGTCCCTGGCAGGACCCAATCACTTCAAAGGCTTCCTTTCGTTTATAGGAAGGGGAGGGGTGTCGGCCCTTCTGCCAGACGCCCAGCTGGAAGCCCAAGATGACAAAAAAGTGTTAGGCGGAGCCGTAGTGGTGGTAAAGGCAAGGGCAGCCCTTCCATCCAGACATCGTCCATGCTATCTCCTTCATCATGAGAGTCCTTGTTAAAAAGGTGCGGTCCTCGGCCCTCCTGCCCCGATACATGAGCCCGGAGGCGGCGGGCATGGACCTCTTCGCCTGCCTGGAAGGCCCCGTCACCCTAGAGCCCGGAGAGAGAAAGGCCATCCCCACAGGCATTGCCCTGGCCCTTCCCCCGGGATGGGAGCTCCAAGTCCGACCCAGGAGCGGCTTGGCCTTGCAACACGGTATCACCCTGTTGAACTCGCCGGGAACCATAGACCCCGACTACCGGGGGGAGATAAAAGTCATCCTGATCAACCTGGGAGAATCCCCTTTCACGGTCCAACCCAACATGCGCATCGCTCAAGGGGTCCTGGCCCCGGTGGCCCGAGGAGAACTAGAGGAAGTTGAAATGCTTCCCCCTTCTCCCCGAGGAGAAGGGGGCTTCGGCCACACCGGCCTCTAAACACCCAGGCCTTAGAGCTCTTCCTCCTCACCCTCCCCTTCGTCAGGCAACTCCCCTGCCTCCAGCTGATCCACCATCTCTTGGATTTCGCTCCCCAGGTCCTCTCCCAACTCTGCCCCCATCTTCTTCATGAAACGGGCCATGGAACGGGGATCGTTCTCGTCCACATCGCCCCAGCGAGCGGGATCGGCCAGGCGCTCCATACGGGTCTCCTCAGAGAGGGCCACCCGCACTCTGGAGACCAAGCGTCTCAGCTGGGGACTTCCACACCTCTTACACCTTACCTCGACCTCCCAGCCACTCAAGACCAAAAAGCTCTGTTTCCTTCCGCACTCCTGGCACACATACTCATATATGGGCATCCCTTCCCCCTTCCTTGGTGGTCAGGCATTCCTCCACCACCTTCAGAATCTCCCAAACACCAAAGGGTTTATAGAGAAAGAGATGTTCTCCTATCCTGTCCCTGACCCCCGGTTCCCTCTCCGAGGAGGAGTAGCCGCTTATAATCACAACCTTCACCTGGGGGAAGCGCTCTCTCACCTTCTCCACCAGCTCCCCTCCGCCCATTTTGGGCATGACCAGGTCGGTTATCAAGAGGTCCACCCTTTCCTTCTCCAGCCTTTCCAGTGCCTCCTCTCCGTGGGCTGCATCCAAAACCCGGAACCCCCGAAGCTTAAGGACATCCACCAAAACCTTTCTCACCAGGTCCTCATCCTCCACCACCATTACCGAGCACTTCTCCGCCAGGACCCCTCTCTCCTCCACACCGGAGACGTCCTCCACCAGGGGGAGGTAAACCCTGAAAACCGACCCTTTTCCCTCCTCACTTTCCATAGCAATAAAGCCCCCATGGGCCCTCACCATGCGTTGCACAGCAGCTAAACCCAGGCCCGATCCCTTCCCCTTGGGCTTGGTGGTGAAGAAGGGTTCAAAGACCCTGGAAAAATTCTGAGCAGAAATGCCTATACCCGTGTCAGACACGGAAAGGACCAGATACTCTCCAGGAAGGGGTTCCCCCTGCACGTACCCTCTGAGCAATCCCGGTCGTATCCTCTCTCTGTAAACCCCTATCTCTAAATCTCCCCCTTTGGGCATAGCGTCCCGGGCATTTAGGACCAGATTGAGCACAATCTGCCGTAGATGGAGGGGGTCGGCCACCAGGGGAGGGAGTCCCTCCTCAACGCCCCACCGCACCCGGACCCTTTCAGGAAGGATGTGATCCAAAAGCCTCTTCAGCCCCAAAAGCTCGTCCCTCACGGCCAAAGGTCGCCTCTCTGGAATCTCTTCCTGCCCCAGGCTCAGAAGGTTTCGGGCCACCTCGGCAGCCCTCAGGGTCTGGGACTCTATCAAGCAAAGCTTCTCATAATCAGGGTCCCCCTTGTCCTTGCCCAGAAGCAACAGTTGGGTGTAACCCAAAATCCCCGTCAGCATATTGCAAAACTCGTGGGCCACACCGCCCACCAAGCGGGCCACAGACTCCCTCCTCTGGATCTGGAAGAGGCGCTCCTCCAGAGCCTTCTCACCGGTAACATCCCTCAAAACCGCCACCAGATGGGTCGTCCTCCCTTGAAAGGCCTTTACAGGCACCAGAGACATCTCCTGATGGTAGAAACGGCCTCCTTTGGTCCTACCCCTAATCACACCCCTCCAGGAATTTCCCCCCTGGACGGTGGCCCACATCCTTCTATAAAAACCTGGAGGCCACATTCCCCCCGCCAAAAACCGGGGGGACCTACCCCTAACCTCCTCTAGAGTGTATCCCGTCAGGGCTGTGAAAGCAGGGTTGACAAAGAGGATCCTCCCCCGAGGATCGGTGATCACAACAGCGTCATCCATTTGAACCAGCGCGTCGCGATAGGCCGATAATCTCGGCTGCCCAATGATACTTCCCACCCTCTCCACTAGCGCTTCCAGGCTACCCACCACCTCAACGTCTTCAGGTGCATCAGTGTCAACACCGTAAACCACCACCGAAACTCCCCCCTGTCGGGCTCGGGCAATAAGATCCTCCCGGGGCCTATCCCCCTCCACCACCAGAATATCCAGCGAAAGGATCTCTTCTCTCTCCTCCAGGATCTTCACCTCCCTCTCCGGGAAGGCCACCTCCAGGGCCCCCCTCAATCTATGTCCCTCGTGCCCCTGGAAGGCTATACCAATCCCGCCCCTCTCCACCTTCATCTCACCTCCCCCTCCTCTTGGGCAAGGTGAAATAGAAATCGCTTCCCTGTCCGGACGCCGATTCCACCCAAATCCTTCCCCCATGGACCTCCACCACCTTCTTACATATGGCCAGCCCCATACCTGTGCCAGGGAACTCCTCCTCCGTATGAAGACGCTGAAAGACCTGGAAAACTCTCTCCCTATGCCGAGGGTCTATTCCTATCCCGTTGTCAGACACCATAAAACAGTAACTCCGCTCCCTCTCCGCCCAAGAAATCCTAATTCGAGGGGGCTCTTGGGGCTTGGAGAACTTCAGGGAGTTGCCTACCAGGTTGGTGAAGAGGAGGAACAGGGTGCTCTTGTCCCCCCACACCCTTGGCATAGGATTGGCCACCTCCACAGAAGCCCCTTTCATCTCTATCCCCTCCCACAGGTAATCCAAGGCCTCGTCCACCACTTCCTTCAGGTCCACCCACTGAAAATGAATCCCCTTCCTGCCCACCCGGGAGTATTGCAGGAGATCGTCTATCAGAATGGCCATGCGCACCGTCGCCTGGCTGAGATGACGAAGGTAGTCTCTACCCTTTTTGTCCAGCCGATCCCCATACTCCTCCTGAAGCAAATGGGAAAAGGTCTCCAGCGCCCTCAACGGTGCCTTCAAATCGTGAGAGACGGAATAAGAGAAGGTCTCCAGTTCCCCTATCTTCATCTGAAGCTGCCGCTCTAGAGCCTTCATGGCGGAAATGTCCACCACCAAGGCAATGGTCCCTTTGGGCCTCCCCTCAAAATCCTTGAGGGGAGAGGTGGCTATCAGCACCTCCACGACCTCCCCCTCTCTGTTGAGTAACCTCGCCTCATAGGTCTCCCGTTCCCTCTTCCCCTCCATCCTCTCCCTAAATCTCCGTATTATGTCCCCTCGATCTTCCCGGGGCACAAAGTCGGCAAAGAACCTGCCTCCCACCTCTTCCCAAGAGTAGTTTATGAGGTCGAGGAAGGCCTGATTCACATAGGCGAATCTCCCCTCCTCGTCCACCTGAGAGATGCCCACCAAAGCGTTTTCCACCAAATTACGGTACAATTGTTCAGAGGTCTTGAGGGCACGGGTGCGCTCCTCCACCTCCTTCTCCAGCTCCTGGGTGAGTCTCCGGAGTTTCTCCTCCGCCTCCTTGGCCCTGGTGATATCAGAAACCACGCCTGTAACTCCCACCACCCCGCCCTCTCCGTCTAAGATGGGGGTGACCCTGTCCCTGAGCCACTTCACCCTACCGTCCTTACAGATCGCCCTGTACTCCCCTGTGACAGCCTCCCCCTGGAACAACCGAGCCAATAACTCTCTGACCATAGGCTTGTCCTCAGGATGGATGATCTTGAACCAAAGCCAGGGATCCTCCAAATAGGCCTGAGGAGGGTATCCCGTGATCTCCGCCGCCGCCGGAGTACAGAGTTCAGGTCTCAGCTCTCCCCCCTCCCATTTTACCTTGTAAAGATAGTCCGGGATGGCTTCCACCGTCTCGCGATAGAGCTCCTCCGAGCGCCTCAGTTCCTCCAGGAGCTTCCGGGTCTCGGTGGCGTCTACCGCTACCACCACCAGGTGCTTTCGACCAGAGATCTCCGCGCAGGATATATGGACCTCCACGGGGAATTTTTCCCCGCTCTTGCGGATATGCCACCCCACCTCTCTCACCTTTCCCCCCACAAGACACCTATCAAGCAGGCTCCGGCAGCTGTCCTTGCCCCAGGAGGGACAGATCTCCCAAGGGCGGATACTGGCCCATTCTTCTACATGGTATCCATATCGTTCTACGGCTTTCTTGTTAGCCATAACGAACCGGGGAACCAAAGGGTCTACGACTAACACCGCTTCAGGAAAGGCCTGGAACAGAACTTCAAACACTGCCCGGCTCTGGGGCAGCTCCACGCACCTCAGCTGAGCAGCCTCCTCCAAGGCCTGAATCTCCCGGGTCTTATCCCTGTAAAAACCCATGAGATATCGCATGTTCCCCACCTGAAGGGTGGTGCTCCTTAGTTCAGCGGTCCGGGTTTCCCCGTCCTTCCTCAACACCACACACCTAGACATGAAGGCCCTGGAAGCCGCAGCATGAGACCTGAACACCAGCCTATAAACTCCCTTGAGGGATGGCGGATGGAGCTCCTCCTGGTACATCCCCAGAAACTCTTCCTTGGTGTACCCCCAAAGTTCCTCTGCAGCCCTGTTGGCATCCACCACCTTACCCGTAGGGGCCTCGGCCACAACTATGGCATCGGAGGTGTGCTCGAAAAGGATACGATACCAGTCCTTCTTCAACGGACCATCAAAAACCCCCACCTTCCGTCCTCCCAGCGAGAAGGCTCCCCTACTGGAGCCCCCTCTTCACCATCTCCCTGTTATACGCAGCTACCACGTCCTTCCTGGTGAGGATCCCCAGCAGTCTTTTGGGGTTCTTGGGGTCTACCACAGGTAGTTGTCGGATTCCCGCCTTATCCATCTTCTTCACCGCCTCATAAAGGCTCTCCTGAGGAACGGTAACAATGAGGCGTTTGCTGGCCAGATCGTCGGCCACCACCAGCTGTTCCAATCCCGAGACAAAAAGGGTGGGCTCCAGATCATGGAAAGTTATGATCCCTTCCAGGCTTCCCTCCTTGCTCACTACGGGGTAAAAGCTCTGTCCCGTTCTGTGAATTATCCCTGCCAGCCGGGCCAAGGGCGTGTCTGGAGTGACGGAGATGAAATCCTTTTCCATAGCATCCTCCACCTTTATATCTCTCATGATATTCACGTCCCGGCCTCGGTCCACCTCTACTCCCTTGCGGTGCAGCTTGAGGGTGTAAATGGAGTACTTCCTGATCCACCTCCCATGGACGTACCCTATGACACAGACTATCATGATGGGTAAGATGATGGTGTAATTATTGGTGATCTCAAAGAGAATTAAAATGGAAGTCAAAGGGGCAAAAGCGGCAGCAGCGAAAACCCCCCCCATCCCTACCAAAGCATAGCACCCCTCAGGGGCCGTCACCGTGGGGAAGAGTTTGTGGACCACCGTGCCAAAGGTCCCCCCAGACATAGCCCCCACAAAGAGGGCTGGGGCGAAGACACCGCCAGACCCACCCGAACCAATGGTGATGGAGGTAGCCACCACCTTCACCACCACCAGAGATGCCATAAGCCAGAGGGCCGTCTCCCCCCTCATGGCCTGCTCCATGTGGGGATAGCCGTTTCCCATAACCTGGGGAAAGAAGAGAGCTATGAACCCCAGTAGAAGCCCCCCAAAGGCGGGTTTAAAAAGGTCTGGAATGGGTATCTTCTCGTCAAAAAAGTCCTCAGCCCAGTAGAGGGCCCGCACATAAAAGAACGCCACCAAAGAAACGATAATGCCCAACACGGCATAAAAAAGGAGTTCCAATGGACTAGCCAACACGTACTGAGGCACCATGAAGGCAGGATAAGCTCCCAGGTAGTGGCGGGAGACAGCCGTAGCAGCCACAGAAGAGAGGATAATGGGGCTTACCGTGGCCAGGGAAAAATCGCCCAGGATCACCTCATTGGCGAAAATGAACCCCGCTATGGGAGCGTTAAAGGTGGCGGCTATTCCCCCCGCAGCGCCACACCCCACCAAAACTTTCATGGGGTTCCCAGTAATCCTCCACAGCTGCCCCACTGTAGACCCGATAGCCGAGCCTATCTGGACGATGGGGCCTTCCCTCCCCACGGAGCCACCCGAACCGATGGAGAGGGCCGAAGCCACCGCCCGGAGCAACACCGTCCTGGGTCTCATCACGCCCCGCCTGGTGAGAACCGCTTCCATCACCTCCGGAACACCATGACCCCTAGCCTCCTGGGGAAAGAAGGCTGTTATAGGCCCCACCAGGAGGCCCCCCAGGGTGGGAACGAAAATGAGAGCGATCCCCCCCAGCCCTGCCCCCTCCAGGAAAGGAAGGACGTGGTCAAAGGCCCCAGAACGGACCAAGTCTATGAGCTTTCTGAAGCCCACGGCCCCATAACCCGCCAGGATCCCTATGATCACAGCCGTGACAACCATAAAGAGGCCTTCCCGGGTCCGGAGCTCCCTGATATAATCGAGGCCCACCCTTTACCCCTCGCCCACGCTCCTCTTCACCTGCTCCCTGTTGTAAGCCTCTATGACCCCCCTCCTGGTCACCATCCCCGTGAGAAGACGAGACTCTTCGTTGGCCACCACAGGGAGATGATCCACTCCCCTGTGGCCAAAGCGCTTCATGGCCTCCAAAAGACTATCATCCTCCCTCAAAGGCTCCACATCTGTTATGGCCAGGTCCCTGGCCACCAGGAGGTCATCCAGGTCCTCTCGAAAGAGGGCTTCTCTGAGGATGGAAAAGGGAATAACCCCCACCAATCTCCCATCATCGTCCACCACGAAGAGATCCGTATGACGGGAAAAGCGACCAAAGTACACCCTGAGCCCTCTGAGAGAAGTACCCTCCCACACCGTGTCAAACTCCCTGGAAAGGGCGTCCCTCACCTTCAGGGTCTCCAGCACCTCCCTCTCCCGCCCGTGGTGCAGAAAAATACCCTTTCTAGCCAAACCGTAGGTGTCTAGGGAATAGGGCAGGATCCGCTCGGCCACCATAGATCCCGTCATGGTAGCAAATATGGCTGGCAGCATAATCTGATAATTTCGGGTCATCTCAAACAAGAGGAAGATGCCCGTCAACGGGGCATGGCAAGCTGCCCCCAGAAAAGCTCCCATTCCCACTGAAGCATACGCCCCAGGATGGGCAGAGAAGCGGGGGAGAAGTAAATGTACAATGCCACCAAAACTGGCCCCCGTCATGCATCCGATATAAAGGGCCGGAGAGAAGAGACCACCAGGACTGCCCGAGCCAATGGTGAAAGAGGTGGCCACCATCTTCGAGAAGATAAGGATGGTGACCAAGAGCCAAGGAAGCTTCCCTTGGAGGACCTGCTCCACGTACGGATAACCGTTCCCCATGATCTGGGGAAGAAAGATCCCCATGGCTCCCACCAGCAGGGCTCCCAGCATGACCTTGGAAAAGAGGTGCATTCGGACCTTCTCCTCAAAATACTCGCTCACCCCATGGAACAGTCGGATAAAGAGGACTGCCAACACAGAGACCACTAGACCCAAAACCACATAGGAAGGGATCTCCACCCACAGATTCCTCAACTGAAAGGGGGGCAACCTGAAAGTCACCTCCCGCCCATAGAAGGCCTCTGTGAGAACCGTTGCCGTGCCAGCGGCAATAACCACTGGGGGAAAATGCTCTATATCAAAGTTCCCCAGAAGGACTATCTCCAGTGCAAACATCATCCCTGCAATAGGAGCGTCAAAGGCCGCCGCTATAGCGGCCCCCGCACCGGATGCCACCAGCACCCTCATCCGCTGGGGGGGAGTGCGCAACAGCTGCCCCACCAGGGAGCCCAAGGCCCCTCCTAGGGCAGCAATGGGGCCCTCCCTACCGGCGGAGCCCCCCGAGCCTATCACCAGAGTGGGAATGGTTATATTGAGAGGAATAGCCCTGGCCTTTATGTAGCCCCCTTTTCTGGCCACAGCCAAGAGGAGTCGTGGCATCCCATAGCCCTTGATCACATCAGAAAAGCGCCACACCACCAGACCTACCACCACTGCCCCGGTGACGGGCAACAGAAAGATTAAGCCCCTCCTCCATCCTCCTTCATAGACCCCTAGGAAACTCGCATACTCCACGAAGAAGAGATAATGAAAAAGCTCCATGCAAGACCTGAAAGCCGCATTGCCCAAGGCCGCCAGGATCCCCACCACCGCTCCCAGGAAGACCAGAGACGTCCTCTCGCTCAGGCGAACACCAAACTTCCAGTGGCTGGGATCAAAGCTCTTCAGGTCACCGAAAGCTGCCATCCCTCCCCCCCAAACCCTGTTCTCATTTCCCCCCTGGCCGGGGCTTTCCCCTCATCCCACCGTCACGCTCTTGGCCAGGTTCCTGGGCTGATCCACATCGCATCCCTTTCTGTCGGCGATAAAATATGCCAATAGCTGGAGGGGCAGTACCGTCAGGAAGGGCGTGAGTTCCTCATCCACCGGGGGAATGGAGAGGAAGCGGTCCACCCGCTGTCCCAGAGGATCCCCCTGAGTGCCCACGCCTATCACCTCCCCGTCCCTGGACTTCACCTCTTCCACATTGGCCACCATCTTATCGTAGACCCTGTCCCGGGGAGCAATGGCCACCACAGGTAATCCCTCCTCTATCAGGGCGATGGGGCCATGTTTCATCTCCCCTGCGGGGTACCCTTCAGCATGGATATAGGAGATCTCTTTGAGCTTCAGGGCCCCCTCCAAGGCGATGGGATAGTTGAGCCATCGGCCCAGGTACAGGAAGTCCTTGACCTGAAAGTATTCTCTGGCCAACCCTTCTATTTCCCCCTCCCGGGCCAAGACCTCCTCCATCTTCCCTGGCAGGGAAAGGAGAACCCCCAATCTCCGGGACACCTCCTCCTTCTCCATCCTCCCCCTGTCACTGGCCAGCCTGAGGGCCAGTAAGTAGAGGACCACCATCTGAGTGACAAAGGCCTTGGTAGAGGCCACTCCTATCTCCGGCCCTGCGTGGGTATAGATCACGCCGTGGGCCTCCCTGGATATACTGGAACCCACCACGTTGCATACCGCCAAGGTCCTGGCCCCTTTTCCCCTGGCCAGCCGCAACGCCGCCAGGGTATCGGCCGTCTCCCCCGACTGGGATATAAAAATCGCCAAGGAGTCCCCATCCAATGCCGGATCCCTAGCCCTAAACTCCGAGGCGATATCCACCTCCACAGGAACCCCCACCAGGGGCTCCAGCCAGACCCTTCCCACCAAAGCCGCATGCCAAGAGGTACCACAAGCCACCATAGTCACCCGCCTCCATCGGGAGGCGTCATCCAGGGCGGCCTGGGGAAAGTACACCTCTCCCTTCTCAGGGGAGATGTAGCTCCTCAAAGTGTCCGCCAAGGCCCGGGGTTGCTCGAAGATCTCTTTTTGCATGAAGTGCTTGTATCCCGCCTTCTCCGCCTGGGCTATGCTCCACATAATACGCTGCACAGGCCTCTCTACCGCCACGCCTGCCTCGTCCACTATGGAGACCCCCTGGGGAGTGATAAGCACCTTGTCCCCATTATTCAGGAGGAGGACCCTCCGGGTGAAAGGGAGGATGGCAGGGATATCCGAAGCCAAAAAGAACTCTCCCTCACCAAGACCCAAGACCAGGGGGCTATCCTTACGGGCACCCACCAGACAGTTGGGCTCCTCTTCAGAGATGACCGCCAGGGCGTAGGCCCCCTTGAGGCGCTTTAGTGCCTCCCTCACAGCCTCGAAGAGATCCCCACCGTAGTGATGGAAGATGAGCCTGGCCACTACCTCCGAGTCAGTATCTGACAAGAAGGTGTACCCCTCCTCCTCCAGCTCCCTTTTGATTTCCAAGTAGTTCTCTATGATCCCGTTGTGGACCAAGGCGATAGGCCCTGCCACATGGGGATGGGCATTGGCTTCACTGGGCCTTCCATGGGTAGCCCAGCGGGTGTGGCCTATTCCCAAGTGGATGGTCCCTTCCGGTTCCACATCCCTTAAGGCCCTTTCCAGCTCTCTGATCTTCCCCACGG
This sequence comes from Thermodesulfobacteriota bacterium, assembly GCA_024274915.1. GTDB lineage: Bacteria > Thermosulfidibacterota > Thermosulfidibacteria > Thermosulfidibacterales > B14-G1 > B14-G1. Next base: position 30,650 of record JAJSAC010000073.1, on the reverse strand, counting down.
ACTTCACCACATGAAGGCGCTCCCCAGAAACCAGGGCCACACCAGCCGAGTCGTATCCCCTGTACTCCAGCCTCTTCAGCCCTTCCAACAGGACTCCCAGGGCCTTCTCTTCTCCCAGATATCCCACTATTCCGCACATTATCCTCTGCCCCTCTTCTTCTTAAAATAGAGCACTCCATGATGGGGTATCACCTTTTGCTGCACCCGAGAGAGGGCCAAGGCGTTCTCTGGCACATCTTTGGTGATGGTAGATCCCGCCCCTATTAAGGCGTGGGAACCTATCTTCACGGGAGCCACCAGCTGGGTGTCGCTGCCTATGAAGACCCCGTCCCCTATAGTGGTGGGGTGTTTTGTGAAACCATCGTAATTGCAGGTGATGGTGCCGGCACCCACGTTCACTCCCTCCCCAAGGGTAGCATCCCCTATATAGGCCAGATGCCCAGCCTTGGTACCCCGACCCAGGGTGGACTTTTTCACCTCCACAAAGTTCCCCACCTTCACTCCCTCCTCCAAACGGGTCTCAGGCCGTAGATGGGCCATAGGACCCACGGAGACGCCATGGGCCAGGTACGCTCCCTCTACGACGCTCGAGTCCAGCACCGTCACGCCCCGTTCCAACACGGAATTCACTATCCGACTGTGGGATCGGATGACACAGCCCTGCCCTATCCAGGTCCTACCCTCTAGGAAAACCCAGGGGTAGACCGTGGTGTCGGGACCCACCTCAACATCAGCCTCCACGTAGACCGTACCCGGATCTACCAGGGTGACACCCTCTTCCATAAGGGAACGGTTCTTCCTTTCCCTCAACACCCCCACCGCCTCTGCCAGCTGGACCCGGTCGTTCACCCCCATCCCCTCCCTGGGGTCTTCCAGGGACCAGGCCCGAACCGCGCAACCCCTACTCACAGCCCAGGAAACCACGTCCGTCAAATAGTACTCTCCCTTCGGTGAGTGGGGTTTCAGGGCCGGGAGGGCCTCTTCCAAAAGGGCCCTGGAGAAGACGTAAACCCCCGTGTTCACCTCCTTTATCCCCCTCTGATGAGGGGTAGCCTCCCCTTCCTCAACAATAGCCACCACCTTTCCCCCCTCCCTCACCACTCGGCCATACCCTCCCGGGTCCTCCAGCCTAACGGTAAGGACGGTGAGATCCGCCCCCTCTCCGAAGTGGTACCCAATCAGAGACGCCAGGGAGGTAGCCGAAAGGAGTGGCATATCTCCAGGAACCACCAGGACCCAAGGCTCCCGGAGATGGGGCAACGCCGCCTTCATAGCATCCCCCGTTCCCCTCTGCTCCCCCTGATGCGCAAACACCACACCATAGGCCGCCAAGGCCTCCTCCACAGTCTCCCTGCCATGGCCTGTGACCACAAGGGCTCTCTCCACCTCCTTGGGCAGCGCCCTTAGGACCCAAACCACCATGGGAAGTCCTAAAATCCCGTGAAGCACCTTGGGGATGCTGGACCTCATTCTGGTTCCCTTCCCAGCAGCCAGTACCACTGCTCCCAGGCTCATAGAAACACCCCCTGCATTTCTACAGATTTTACTCATATCCCCTCCCATCCCATTCCACAAGGCCCCATCCCATTCCGGGGGCCCCACCTTCATCACTTCACCAGGACTTCCCCCAGTTCTACCCTCAGATGGCAGGGCGGGGCGTTCCGCGCGCAGAGATGATAGCTCATAGCTCGTAGTTCATGGTTCATAGCTCATAGTTGCTATCAGCCATGAGCCATGGGCAAGGGAGGAATGCCCCGCCCTTTCACTTGTTGGAAAGAAAAAATCCAAGATTCTGAACATGATGCCTTTACCAGGAAGGGAATTTTGGGGGAAGTCCTGATCACTTCACCCATTGATGGGCCCTTTTCCAGATGGTATAAGGAAAACACAAGCCCTGGGCCGCTGTGGAAAAGCCTTTGGAAAAAACCGGCCGGGAGGCTCTTTTCTTTTCATATAGTGGTAGATTCATCAATGGGTTACGATTAAACTGCGACAAAGGGAACGACCTGTGGATAACTCAGTATGAGTAGAAAAGACAAGGAGAAGGCTGTCCTGGAAGAGCTGTGGACCAAAGTGGTCGAGGAGCTGAGGCGGGAAATCCCAGAGAGCAGCTTTGAGACGTGGTTAGCCCCTGTGAAGGTATCATCTAACTCACCGGGATCCCTCACCCTGTGCGTGCCCAACAAGTTTTACCAGGGCTGGATCGCTGAAAACTACGAGGAGCTAATAAGGAAAAAAGTCCAACAGATATGGGATCGAGAGGTCGAACTAGACTATTCGGTGGAAGAGGCCCCCGCCGAAGAGGAGGCCCCCGCCGAAGAGGAAGCCCCCGCCGAGGACCCCAGGGCCAAGGGAGTAGCTGCCGTACACCAGATCCAGCTCAACCCCAAGTACACCTTCGACTCTTTCGTTGTGGGCTCCGGGAATCAGTTCGCCCACGCCGCTTCTGTGGCTGTAGCCGAGGAGCCGGGCAGAACTTACAACCCCCTCTTCATTTACGGAGGTGTGGGACTGGGAAAAACCCATCTCCTTCACGCCATTGGCCACAAGATCCTGGCCAGGCATCCAAGGATCAAGGTGGTCTATATCTCAGCAGAGAAGTTCATGAATGAGCTCATAGACGGTATCCGCTTCGACAGAATGGCCCTTTTCAGAAGGAAGTACAGGGGTGCCGACGTCCTTCTGGTGGACGACATCCAGTTCATCGCGGGGAAAGACCGGACCCAGGAAGAGTTTTTCCACACCTTCAACGAACTCCACGAAGCCAACAGGCAGATTGTCATCTCCAGCGACCGGTATCCGGGGGAGATGGAGCGCTTGGAAGAGCGTCTCAAGTCTCGCTTCCAATGGGGACTCATCGCCGATATCCAGCCCCCCGACCTGGAGACTAGAGTGGCCATTCTCAGGAAGAAGGCGGAGTTGGAAGGCATCCATCTCTCCCAGGAGATCATCTTCTTCATCGCAAAGAGGGTCAAGTCAAACGTGAGAGAGCTAGAGGGATGCCTCATCCGCTTGGGGGCCATGTCCTCCATCGTGGGGAGACCCATCACCCTGGATATGGCCAAGAGGGCCCTGAGGGACCTGTTCCCCAACATATCCGAGGAGGTCACCGTTGAGAGGATCCAGAAGCTGGTATGCGATCACTTCCAGATAAAGATCTCCGACTTGAAGTCCAAAAAGAGGAGCAGGAGTGTGGTGGTCCCTCGCCAGATCGCCATGTATCTGGCGAGGAAGTTCACCCACTGCTCCCTTCCCGAGCTGGGGGAGTCCTTCGGTGGAAAAGATCACACCTCCGTCCTCCACTCCATCCGGAAGGTGGAAAAGGTGTTAAAAGAAGATGAGGAAATGAGGAGAACCATTGAGAAACTGGAGAGACTCATCGAAGGCTAGCATCCTATCAACAGAGTACCCAAAGGTCCTCCCCAGATTTCCCCAACCCCACCAACACCACAACCCATTGGAAAAGGAGAGATACCCCGGGATTTACATAAAAAGGAAAACCCACTACTATTACTAAAATCACTAACTATGGAGGAACATTATGAAAGCAGGAGCTGTGGAAAAAGACACCCTATTGGGACTCCTGCAACTTGCCCAGGGAATAGTGGAAAAGAGGAGCCTCAATCCCATATTGTCGGCGGTGGTTCTCACCGCCTCCAAAGGTGACCTGGAGATTCAAGCTACCAACATGGAGGAAAGCATAAAGGCCAAGGGTTCCGGGAGTTTTCAGGAAGACTTACAGGTGGCTATTCCCTTGAACAGGCTGGGGGATTTTGTCAAGGAGTTGGCCCCAGGCCCGGTAAACCTGGAGATCTTGGAGGAAGGGAATCTCTTCAGGGTGAGCCAGGGGAGAGTCTGGGCCCATCTACCCATTCTGCCGGTTCAAGAGTTCCCTACTCTCCCCCTCGAGCCGGATGTCACCCTTTCTATAAGTAGGGAGGGCTTCCTCAAAGCCCTATCTCGCACTTTCTTTTCCATTGCTACTGATTCCATCTCCACGGCTCTCAAGGGCATGTTCATGAAGTGGGAGGAGGGTAAGATGGTTTTTGTCTCCACCGATGGGCATCGCCTGTCTCTGGTGGAACTGGCCCAGGAGGGTCTCGGCCAGGAGGGGCTGGAAGTCATCATCCCAAGGAAAGGGATCCAGGAGATCAGGAGACTCCTGGAGAGGAGTTCAGAGGATGAGGTGAGGGTGGGAGTGGTACAAAATCACTTCTACGGCTCTACAGAGGAAGGAGAGGTCTTCGTGAGACTCCTGGATGCTAAATACCCCAGCTATCAGAAGGTGATTCCCCAGGACTTTGCCTACCGTATGGTCATCTCGAGGGGGGAGTTCGCCAAGGCTGTCAGGAGGGCATCTCTCTTCTCGTCAGAGAGGATACGGGGTGTTAAGTTGGAGGTGAGGGATAGTTCAGTTATTATCTCCTCCCTTTCCGGGGGAGACGAACCCTTCTCGGGTGCCGCAGCGGAGGAGATGGAGTTACTGGATTTCTCTGGCGGTGAGGTGAGGCTGGGACTCAATGCCCGGTACGTGCTGGAGCTTACGGCTGTACTGGAGGGCGAGGAGGTGGTCATCGAGGCTGGGGATCCCCTGTGGCCAGTGAAGTTCACCTCTCCCCAAATGCCCGACTACCTGCACATAGTCATGCCCCTGCAGCTTGAGGAGGAAGCGTAATGGAAGGAGGTCCCGTGGAACAGGGGTATGGCGCCGACGCCATAAAGGTCCTGGGAGGTCTGGAGGCCGTCCGAAAGCGGCCCGCTATGTATGTTGGCTCCACCGGTCCCAGGGGCCTCCACCATCTGGTGTTTGAGGTGGTGGACAACTCCATTGATGAGGCGGTGGCCGGGTTCTGTGAGAATATCGAGGTTACCATCCACATCGACAACAGCGTCACCGTCTCCGATGACGGCCGGGGAATCCCCGTGGACAGCCATCCTGATACGGGCAGGCCCGCAGTGGAGGTGGTTCTGACCACCCTCCACGCGGGGGGTAAGTTTGATAGCTCCATCTATAAGGTTTCGGGGGGGCTGCACGGCGTGGGTGTATCGGTGGTGAACGCCCTGTCCCAGTGGCTGGAGGTGGAGGTTAGGAGGGATGGCCATGTCTACTTCCAGCGCTACGAGAGGGGGGCGCCCGTGGCCGACCTCCGGGAGATAGGGAGGACCACCAGAAGGGGCACAAAGATCTCCTTCTATCCGGATGCCGAAATATTTGAGTCGGCCAACTTTAGCTACGACATTCTGGCCAGTCGTCTCAGGGAGCTGGCCTTCCTCAACAAAGGGGTGAGGCTGATACTCAGGGACGAGCGCTCAGAGAGGGAAGAGGAGTTTTATTACGAAGGAGGACTGATCTCCTTTGTCCAGTACCTTAACGAAGGCAAATCTCCCCTTTACAATCAGGTGTTTTATACCGAGAAGAGGGAGGGAGCCATAATCGTGGAGATAGCCTTTCAGCATAACACTGGCTACCAGGAGACGGTCTATTCCTTCGCCAATAACATAAGAACGGTGGAGGGGGGTACCCACCTTTCGGGTTTCAGAGCGGGTCTGACCCGGGCAGTGAACCAGTTCGCCCAGGCCCACAACCTCCTGAAAGGGATTAAGGGCACGCTCACGGGGGACGACCTTCGAGAGGGGCTGGTGGCTATAATCAGTGTGAAGATTCCAGACCCCCAGTTCGAGGGCCAGACCAAGACCAAGCTGGGCAACAGCGAGGTCAAGGGGGTGGTGGAGAAGATCCTCTTCTCCGAGCTCACGGACTTTCTGGAGCTCAATCCCCCTGTGGGCAAGGCCATAGTGGAGAAGGCTGTGGGAGCTGCCAGGGCGAGAGAGGCAGCCAGGAAGGCCCGGGAGCTGGTGAGAAAAAAGAGCGCCCTGGAGGCGGGTGCCCTCCCAGGCAAGCTGGCAGATTGCTCTGAACGAGACCCCAAAAAGCGGGAGATCTTCATTGTGGAGGGCGAGTCCGCTGGAGGATCTGCTAAGCAGGGGAGGGACAGAACCTTCCAGGCTATTCTCCCCCTCAGGGGGAAGATCCTCAATGTGGAGAAAGCCAGGATAGATAAGGTTCTGAGCAATCAGGAGATCAGAAGCCTGGTTCTGGCCCTGGGGGTGGGCATCGGGGAGGAAGATCTTGACCTCTCTCGTCTCCGATACCACAGAGTGATCATCATGACCGACGCTGATGTTGATGGGGCCCACATCAGGACCCTTCTTCTCACCTTCTTCTATCGCAAGATGAGGAGGCTGGTGGAGGAGGGCCATGTATACATCGCCCAGCCACCCCTGTATCGGGTGAAGAGGGGTAAGAAGGAGCTTTATCTGTCCGACGACCACGAAATGGAGGAGTTTCTCTTGAGAAGTGGTCTGGAGGGTGCCGTCCTAAAGCGCGGCTCCACGGAGAGGAGCTTCCAGGGTGAGGAGCTCTATTCGTTGGCGGAGAAGGTGGGCACTCTCCAGAGACTCCGCTCCCGTTACGACAGGAGGGGTATGGACAGCCGGGTGATACTGGTCTTCGCTTCCCTGGAGCCCCGAACAAGAGAGGCGATCCTGGCAGGTGAAGAGGGTTTCATCAGGGAGTTCATAGAGAAACTGGGGAGAGAGGAGCTTTCCGTCAGGTTTTACGAGTACAACGGAAGGGAAGAGGACGTGTTGGGCAAGCTCCGGGTGTGGACCCAGGAGGACGAAACCCACGTTCTGGAGACGGTCCTGGATAGGGAACTCCTCCTCACCCCCCGATTCAGGAACCTATCGGCTCTGGTGGAGGAATTTGAGTCCCTGGGGGAGGGCCCCTGGGTCCTTGAGCGGGGCAAGGATAGGGTGGACATGGCCTCCCTGGAGGCCCTTCGGGAGGTCCTAATGGACTTGGGGAGGAAGGGCCTGGAGGTCCAGAGATATAAGGGGCTGGGAGAAATGAACCCCGAGCAACTCTGGGACACCACCATGAATCCCCAGAATCGGCGCCTCATCATGGTGAGTGTGGAGGATGCCGAAGAAGCCGATCGTATCTTTTCCATCCTCATGGGGGACGAAGTGGAACCCAGGAAGCAGTTCATACATCAGTATGCCAAGGAAGTACGGAACTTGGATATTTAGGAGGCGGAGGGCATGGAGCTGTGCTGGATGACCGTAAAAGAGGCCCGGGAGGCTTTGGATAAGGGCGAGCTGGGTGCCGGAGAGTTGGCCCGGGCCATACTGGACAGGGTCGAGGAGGTGGAGTCCAGGGTCAGGGCTTACATAAATGTTTTCCCGGGAGAGGCCCTGGAGACGGCGGAGAAGGTTAAAGGCGGGCCACTGGCGGGGATCCCTTTAGCTATTAAGGACAACATATGCATAAGGGGCTTAGAGACCACGTGTGCCTCCAAGATCCTTAAGGGGTTCAAGCCACCTTACAATGCCACGGTGGTAGATCGCTTGAGAGAGGCGGGGTACGTCCTGTTGGGGAAGACCAACCTGGACGAGTTCGCCATGGGCTCTAGTACGGAGAACTCAGGCTTCTTCACCACCCACAACCCCTGGGACCTGGACCGGGTGCCGGGAGGGTCTAGCGGGGGTAGCGCTGCTGCCGTGGCTGCCGGGGAGTGTCTGGCGGCCCTGGGCTCTGATACGGGGGGATCTATTCGTCAGCCCGCCGCCTTCTGTGGCGTGGTTGGTCTCAAGCCCACCTACGGGAGAGTTTCCCGTTACGGATTGGTGGCCTTTGCCTCTTCCCTGGACCAGATCGGTCCCATCACCCGCACCGTGGAAGACGCCGCCCTCTTGCTGGAGGTCATCTCGGGTCACGATCCCCGGGACTCCACGTCTGCCCCCTATCCTCCCCATAAGGCCCAAGAGCTCCTCTTCAAGGAAGTGAGGGGCATGGTGCTGGGCTTGCCCAAGGAGTACTTCGGTGAGGGGTTGGACCCCCAGGTGAGAGGAGCGGTCTTGGAGGCGGTGAGGGTCCTGGAAAGTCTGGGTTGTCGGGTGGAGGAGGTCTCCCTCCCCCACTCTCCCTACGCCGTGGCCACTTACTATCTGGTGGCCACGGCCGAGGCCAGCTCCAACCTGGCCCGTTACGACGGGGTCAAGTACGGATACAGGGCCCCGGAGCACAAGGACCTGTATGACATGTACGTCAAGACCCGTTCCCAGGGTTTTGGCGTGGAAGTGAAGCGAAGGATCATGCTGGGGACCTACGCCCTGTCGGCGGGCTACTACGACGCCTACTACCTCAAGGCCCAGAAGGTGAGGACCCTGATAAAGCGGGATTTTGAGGAGGTCTTCAGGGCGTGCGATGCCGTTGTCACCCCCACCTCCCCCACCCCGGCTTTCAGGATGGGAGAGAGGCTGGCGGATCCCCTCACCATGTACCTCTCGGACATCTACACCATCTCTGTGAACCTGGCGGGAATACCCGCCGTCTCTGTGCCCTGTGGTTTCACCCGGGAGGGGCTTCCCGTGGGCCTTCAGATCATGGGCAGGGCCTTCGATGAGGCCACCATCCTCTCTCTGGGATACGCCTACCAGGGGGTCACAGACTGGCACAAAAAGAGGCCGCCAGTGTAAAGGGGAGCCTTCCCTCCCGACAGGGGGGGTGCTGGTCGTGCCATTGGGCCCATTGTTCGGCAAGGCCCTGCACCTCCTTTGAGACCTGCCTGAGGGCATGATTTCCCTTTCCTCTCTCGATGTCACTTGTGTCTTGCCTTTGGCCCCAGGTACCTGTTGATCAGAACGGTGAGGGCGCTTTTGGAAACAGAGCCCCTTTTCATTCTAGTTGCTTCCCGTGACAGGGCGTCCATCTCCGCCTTATCGCTGGTAATGCGCTGGTCCTCGATGTCACCGCTCCCCCAGTTCACGGCCCACAGGATTTCGCCCGTTTGGTCGTTTCGGGACAGGGAAACGGGGTAGCTCGTTACCCGGAGCTGCACTCGCTTAGGGCTCTTCCGGAAGGAAAGCCTGATCACATCTAGGGTGGGCAGAGAGCCTGGACTGTGGGACCGCACCTCCAGCCTGTAGGTGGTCCACTGCACAGACTTCCCCTCCTTGACAGGTTCCTGTCGAGGGTTTTTGTCGGTGCCTTGTGTCGGTCCCCTTTTGTCCTTTTCGGCTGGGAGGCCCTCTTTCCCCGTCTCGCCTCCTCTCCCTGTCACCTTCACGGAAGCACCCCTCAGTCCGGAGCGTACAATGATGGTTTGGCCCGGGCTGGCCGATAGTTCAGCTACGGAGATTCCCTTTAGGGAGTGGAACTCGGAGGAGTCGGGCCCTGTTTCCACCAGGGTTACCTGTACCTTGTCCGCTTCGTTGGCCCCTTTGGGATACACTGCCACCTTTGCAATGGCCTTTAGGCTGGGGCAGCGTGACTGCCCTTTTGCCTTTATCCAGAAGTGCCCCTCCTCAGCGACGCTCGATAGGGGCTTCCGGAAATCCTGGTCGGTGATGATAACAGAAGAGAGCGTTGCAAGCCGGGTGTTCTCGGCCTCCAACTCTTGGGCTGGGGTCATCACAATCTGAAGGTTGACAAATTCGAAGTCGTCGGCGTCTCCGTCACCTCTCCTGCTGCTGTGGATCTCTATTTTGTTTCTGCCCGGTTTTAATATGCACAAGTCAAAATCGATCTCCGTGGCACTGGCGCTTCCGTCTTCTTTGGAGAAACCGAGGGTCCCGATTTTGGTATCGTTAATGGTCACGGGGTTTTCCTGCTGGGAGCCCTTTACGGTGAGAACCAATTTTGCAGGGAGGGTGTTCTGGGGAAGTCGGTCTTGGTCCAGGACAAAGATTTTTTCGTATCTTAGTCCCTCGGAACTCCTCCTTTGGAACTGGGAGTTTATGGAGCCGCTGTAGTTGCCATCACCCAGATGGTGCAGGGTACTGTCTATTTGGATTACGTATTTGGAAAGGGGAGACAAATATATGTTAGCATTTTGGTTTTCTTCTCTCCTCACAACCCTGGTGGCTGTATTGAATCCGGGTTTGTTGGCTGTAGCCATCAACTCCTCGGGAAGGGGCTCTTCCCGAGGAAAGGAGAGCTGGTAACCGCCGTCTGCCCGGGATTTTCCCACAAACTTCCTCCCGTTCACTTCTACGCTGACCACCGCTCCGGTAATGGGAGACCCCCTGGTTGAAAGGACCCTCCCGGAGACCTTTCTCCCTTTGCAATTGGGCTGAGTCCGGGTGCGGATGTGCACCTTGCGGAGCAGGGCAAGGAGGTTTTCCTCGGCCTCTATGAGGAGGGGGTAATAATCTCCCGGGGTGATCACCCCCTTGTACCCTCTGGCTATTTTCCTCCGCGAAGGTATCGGGCGCATCTTAAGAGCCGAGGGACTTGGGGCAGAGCAGGTGGCCAGTTGGCTTCTCGCCCTTAAGATCGCTTGTGAGAGCTCTTCGTTGGCTGCGGTTACGGCGGTGGTGGTTTTGGATATCTCTTGAGCCTTTTTAAGGCTCAAGAGTTCAATGCGCTTTAGTTCTTGGTCGATTTCCTTCCACAGGGTTGAGAGGCTCCCCTCGAGTCTGGCGACCCTCCTTCTGTACGGTCCTGGCTCACCCAGAGCGCGGAGTTCGGCCAGTTCTTTCCGGTATCTCTCGCGTACCCCTGGGTCTCGTGCACGGGTTGCCAGGTTTTCGATTAGGGCCCGGTTCTTCCATAGGATTTCAGCCCTGGACAACTGGTCCCGGGCCTGCCTCAGCTTTTGGTGCCTTTCCTGAGCAGTGGCCAGGTCCTTCTGATATCTTTCCCGGGCCTGCCGCAGGCGGTCTTTTGCTGAGCGTCTGCGTTCCAGGAGGGGGCCGATTTTGGTTTGGTATCTTGCCTTGGCTTGTTCTACTGCGTCCTTGAAGTGGCGGAGGCACTGGGTCCTTTGAATCTGGAGCTCGCAGGAGGCCCTCACATTTTCCAGCATACTCACCAGTGTTCCCATTTGGGTGTGGTATTTCTTCATGTCTTCTGTGTTCTTCTCCTGTATGAGGATGGCGACTCTCCAGCTTGTCTGGTCTATCATGGCCTTCTGGATTTGCTTCTGGAGACGTTTCAAGTCTTTTTTCACTTCCCCCCGCGCGTTTGCGGTGATGGCGTGCAGGACTGACTGAACGGCCATGGTGGTCACAAACCCGCCGGCGGCTGTTTTCCCTTTGCTCAGTTTGGCGGCGCTGGGTAGGAACTGGGCACGCATGACCAGCTTTTCCTCGACCCTTAAGGTTGTGAGGGTACCCATGCCAGAAAGGGTTACGGCCAGGTGGTTTGCAATGTCTTCTGCTATGGGCCCTCCGCCCAGAGAGGCTGCCGCCTTTGTCCCTTCTGAGCCGACGGCGCTTTGGTACCCTGTTGCTGCATCGATTATTTTGTTTGTTGTAAAGTTGGCGATTTCGCTTCCAATGATCTTCAACGACTCCGTAAGATTGGCGGGCTCGCCTGTGGCTGCGCTGATAGCGATGGCAGCTGCCACATCCGCAGTGGCTTGTGCGACGCCCTGTAAAAAGTTTGCCAGGGCCACCCGCCTAGTGCCTTTCTCCATAGCCGGAAGGGCCCTTTGCTGACTGTCCACGAACTCGCGGAGCTGGCCTGTTCCCACATCGGCCATGACCCAGGCCATGCCGGCGCGGTCCTTGACACTCAGCATGGCCTGGAGGGCCTTTTTGAGATCCTTGCAGACGAGGGCTGTACACTTCGGATCCTGATGGGCTTCGGCCTGTTTTGCTTTCAGTTCTTTTCGGATCCGGTTGACCTCCGTTGATAGCTTCTCATTCAGTTCCTTTAAGGAGTTGTCATGCTTGGCGATGGTAGACATCCACACGTTTGCTGGAGATGGTCTCGCTGGAGAGGCGGAGGTGGTATAGGCGTGGGCCAGGAATCCCAGGAGCCACAGAAGGGCGGCCAATCCTATCACCTGGCCCGTAGCCCTCTTCCCCGCCGATAAGCTTCTCCGCAGTCTCATGTTCTGCTCCCTTGGTCGTGGGAAGGCATTCAGTCCCTATCGATGAGTGTGAACCAGTCGAACTCGGCGATGGTTTCTGTGGAGCTTCCCCACCGTTCGGCCCATAGGGCGGGCTTGAAATGTTTTCCCAGTGCGGCGTGGGTACCAACCTTGGCCCACTTTTTTTCATCGAGGCTGTAGTAGGCCGTATATTTGAACCCTCGCTTTTCGATCTTGAGGTAGTAGGTGACGGGCCTGGTGTTGGGTTTACTTATCCCATGGTTGAGCTCGGGGACCCATTGGCCACTCCTTCTGTTCCAAAACCGTGCCAAAATGTAATCGCCGCCCCAGTGGGCGCTCCAGGATGAGGTGACAACCAGCAGTAGGAAGTTGTCCTTGTCCTGGATCAAAGCTAGCCCAGCACCCTGCGAGTTTCTCCTGCCGTAGCTCGTGATGGGAATAGAGACCTTCACAATGGCGTCCCAGTTTTTCGCCGGTATTTCTTTATCGTAAGCGATCAGGTTCTGGGTCTTCTCTTTCTCCAGGCCACCGGGCATGGTGATTATCTGGAGCTTGCCATCGTCGATCACCCGACCGTCTGGATTGTCGTTTTTGACTTCCCAAACATCTGACAGGAATTCGTCGTTGAAGTCCTCTTTAAAGATGACTTTGGGGGCTTTCTCTACCACTTTTTGCTGGATTTCCGATAGGCTCTCCTTGAGTTCCTCGGCGTTATTGGCGGCGTAGTACCTGCCGCCGCCAGCGCTGGCGATGGAAGCGAGCTGGGCCTTCTCCTCATCGTTGACACCAAGACCCACCACATGGATGGTGATATTGACGCCCTGGGCCCGGAGCCTTTTCGCCACAGCTGCTGGAGAACCGCCGCAGGTCTCCCTGCCGTCGGAAATGAGCACAATGGTTTTCTCTCCCTTTACGGACCTAAAGGCTTCTCCTCCTTTTTCAAGAGAAGCGGCCAGGGGAGTGGCTCCTTGGCGGGGGATCAGCTTGTCTACGTTGGCCTTGATGGCCCATGCATCCAGCGGCGCTACCGGATTGACCACCTCGATGGCGGAGCAGTCCTTGTCGCCGTAGTGGCCGTAGACCTCGAGCCCCACGTTGGCATCTTTGGGCAGGTCGGCCACTAGGGACCTGAACACATCCTTGGCCGCCTGCATTTTGGTCCGGTCCCCGAACTTCTGGGCCATGCTTCCCGACGCATCCAGAATGAACAGCACGTTGGGTGCGGCTTGGGAGTGGCTGGTTCCCGGCCCCCATGTAAGCAGCATGGCCAGTGCCAAAAGTACGTAGATGATAACCTTGGACATTCCCTTTCCTCCTTTTTCGATCAAATTAGTAGCCTTTGTTCCTGTTCCCGATGCCCGGCGTAATGTGGGGGAAACAAAGCAGCTTCCCGCAAAGAGTGGGAACCCTCTCGGGTGGTAGGAGGTCTGGAGGCCCCCCTGCCGTGACTATCTTCTTTTCAAGAGGGACAAAGAGGGTGGTCTGTCTGCCGCCTGGTTCGGTACCTGAGTGGACTTTGCCCCTTTGGGGAAACCTGTGGCCAATTGGCGTTCTCTGGTTACTGAGATACCGTTGGGAGATCTTTTCTTATTGTACATGCCTCCCCAATATCTTGTTTTATACTGTGTGCCTTTCTCCATTGCAAGGGGTCCTGGCAACAGGACTTCCCCCATTTTTACTCTTATGGGGCAGGGCGGGGCGTTCCGACCGCAGAGATGATAGCTCATAGTTCATAGCTCGTAGTTCATGGTTGCTATCAGCCATGAGCCATGGGCAAGGGAGGAATGCCCCGCCCTTTCACTATTGTGGCTAATGAATTGAACAAAGGTGTTATTCCCCAATTAAATTTCTGAGTTCCAAGGCGTTTTTCCACATTTTATTGTTGTTGAACATGATGTATCCCTCTTCCTCTGCCAGCTCCAGGATGATCTCCAGTTCCTCTGGGGAGTAGTCGTGGCGGTAGGTTTTCAGGTTCCCGTGGAGGCGGAAGTAGGTGAACTCTCCCCAGAGCTGGGGGCCTTCCAAGAGGGGGTCGGTGGCGTGAACCAGGCCCAGGTTTCCACATATCTCTTGGATGATCTCCGGGGTCCATTCCTCCCCTCGTGGCTCCCACAGGAAGATACCCGCCCCACGGTATTGGCGGAAGAAGGCCTCCATGGCTTTCAGGTTCTCGGGGGTGGGCTTGAAGGAAGGAGGAGTTTGGAACAGGAACTTCTCGGCTTTCAGGGTCCTGGCCCGGGCTATGAAGACCTCCATCTCCCCCTTCACCACCTCTGAGAGGCGGAAGAAGCCGCACTCCAGACGCTCCTGGGGTGAAAGGTGGGATCGGCGGTAGGTGGGACTTTTAGGGGGATGGGTGACACACTGGGGGGCCTTGAGGACGAACTCGAATCCTTCGGGCGCCTTACTACGCCAGTTTTGGGCCTGTTGCTCCCCTATCTGGCGATAGAAGCTTACCTGGACCTCCACCACTGTTAGTTCCTTGAAATAGCGGTCCAGAGCTACAGGGAAACCACAACACCCCACCTTCAGTCCCATGCCTTTAAAGATACCCCCTTTTTTCGGGTCATGTCCAGAAGCCCTTTTCTATTGGCTCAGGAGGTGCTATCTCAAAGATCATGGGTTTGGAGGCAGAAAAACTCCTTGCTGTGGCGGCATCTTCGGGGGAGGGCAAAGCAACCTTCGGTTTGGTCATGGCATTGTCTCTGGGGAAGAGGGTTCTCATTATGGTATCCACCCGGGCCCTGCCCCATAAGGTGGGAGAGGGGTTGAAGACCATGACTGCCCGGGCAGGGTGGAGTCCCGGACCCTCACCCAGGAGTAGAGAGCCAGAAGGGTTTTTATGAAACAAGGGGTTCGAGAGAAATCTTGCGGGGGTGTCCATGGATGTCAAGGGAATTTTTACCAGGGAGGAGTGGTCTCCTTACGTGGCAGGGGGCCTCGCGGGGGCCCTTCTGGCCCTCTCGGTATTGGTGACCGGGAAGTTCCTGGGGGCCTCCACCTCTTTTGTCCGGGTGGCGGGTATGCTGGAGAAGCTCCTCTGGCCCCAGAAGGTGGTCCAGAATGCCTATTTTATGAAGAAGGCACCCGCGGTGGAATGGCAGGTGATGATGGTTCTGGGTATCTTGATGGGGGCCTTCATCTCCTCCCGTCTCTCGGGGGACTTTCTATTTACCCTGGTTCCGCCCCTCTGGGAGGAGAGGTTTGGTCACACCCCTTTGAAGCGGGTCCTGGTGGCCTTTGTAGGGGGAAGCGTCCTCCTCTTTGGGGCCCGTCTGGCGGGAGGCTGCCCCAGTGGTCACGGTATAAGCGGGGTGAGCCAGCTCTCGGTGAGCTCTATGGTGGCCATGGTGGGTTTCGTGGCGGGGGGTATCCTGGTGGCCAGAAGGCTCTACTCCAGGAGGTGATGAGATGCTCCTGGTGGCAGGGTTCGTTACAGGGATAATTTTCGGCTTTCTCCTCCAGAAGGCCAAGGTCTTGCGCTACGATAAGCAACTGGGGGCCCTCATCTTTGAGGACTTCACCATCTTCAAGTTCATGTTTTCGGCCATCGCCGTGGCCACGGTCCTCCTCTACGCCATGTACGATCTGGGCTGGGTCCAGTTTCACCCTAAACCCACCCATCTGGTGGCCAACTTGATGGGTGGGTTGATCTTCGGCGTGGGTTGGGCCCTGGTGGGCTACTGTCCGGGCACCTCCGTGGGGGCCGTAGGAGAGGGACGGCTGGATGCCTTCTTCGGTGTTCTGGGGATGCTCATGGGGGCTGCTCTTTATGCTGAGGTCTATCCTCTTTTTGAAGGCACCCTACTCTCCTGGCTCTACTTTGGTAAAGTTACCGTGCCCCAGTTGCTGGGGGTGAACCACTGGATGGTGGTAGGGGTTATGGTGGCCCTTATGGTGGCCCTGTGCCTCTGGTTTGAGGCCATGGGGAAGTGAAGGATTGACAACTACTGGTCCGAGGCTAAATTAATCCTCACCGATCTTTGACAAGGGGGCGATACGGTTTCGACGGGGACGTTTGGGAGGTGGAGGCAGCACGCCGAGGTCCGCCACCTCGTTAAACAGGCGGGTTCGACAAGTGCCGAACCTACCTATGCAATGGCCGCTTAATTGACGGCCACGTCTCGGCTTGCCCCGCCTGCTGGGTGAGCCTGAGGCGTCATAGTTAGCGGGCTGGCCTTTACTCCCCTGCCTGGAGGGGGTGAGGGCGAGAACCTTTCCAGGCTGGTGGTGGGAGACCCTGCCCGTGGGGGAGCCTATCACGACATGCAAATCACGGGCTGAGCGTGGAGATACCTCCGTTGCCCCGTCTCCGGACGCGGGTTCGACTCCCGCCGCCTCCACCAGATTTTGTTTTCGAAAGCGAAAGGGGTGCTTTAAAGGGCCCCTTTTTTCTTTCCCGTCAGAACCCTTTTATCGGGGGCTTGCCCGCCCTCTGGGGGTTCTTATCTATTGTAGTGGGGCTGGGGTAAAAGATGAGGGCTGAAGGGGGGAGAGGGGGGTGTTTCTCCAGGACTTCTTGGATTTAGCCCGGGCGAAAGGTGTATTGGCCCAGGAGGAATTTGAGGGCCTCCAGTACCACCGGTTTTCCGATGATCTGCGCCGCTATCTCCGGGGCACTGTGGTATTGGGAGACATGTTGGTCTTTGGCTATCCCAAAATCGCCCGGATCCTCTCCCTGGAAGGGGGTATCCCCCGGCACATCAAGGGCCCCTTCTACGTGGAGGAGAAGGCCGACGGCTATAACGTCCGGGTAGTGAAGGTGGAGGATAGAATCCTGGCCCTCACCCGGGGAGGTTTCGTCTGTCCCTTCACTACGGACCGGCTGCCCGATCTGGGAGATTTTGAGGCCTTCTTCCGGGATCATCCCCATATGGTGATCGCCGGGGAGGTGGTGGGTCCGGGGAACCCTTACAACGAGGCTTACCCCCCGGGAGTGGAGGATGTGGCCTTCCTGGCCTTCGATCTCTTCCCCGTGGGATCGTGGCGACCCCTCTCGCCCCTGGCCCGTTACGCCATTTTAGAGAAGTACGCCATTCCCCAGGTTCGTTCCTTTGGCCAGTTCTCCCCCACGCCGGAGGGTCTGGACGGTCTCAAGGCCCTGTTGAGGTCCCTCAACAGGGAGGGGGTGGAAGGGGTGGTCATCAAACCCCAGGGAGGACGGCGCCGGTTCAAATATGTCACCCCCTTCATCAACATCTTCGACATAGAGTTCTCCAGCCATCTTTTGGCGGAGCTTCCCGGGGAGTTTTTCATTCAGCGCGTTATCCGCCTGGCCCTCTCCATGGCTGAGCTGGGTTTGGAGGGAGGGGAAGAGCTGGGAAGACGCCTGGGGGCGGCCTTCCTCAGGGGGTTCGGCAGCGCCGTGGAGGAATTCAGGGCCAGGAAGAAGGTGACCTGGACCTTCTTCCTGCGCATGAGGAGCCGGGATCGGGTGGCTCTCCTTCTGCGCCATCTCAACAGGGCCTCCCGTCACGTGAGGGTCTCCCTGGTGAGACTGGAGCGGGAAGGGGACTACTGGCGGGTGGTCCTGGAGAAGCGATTCCTCAGGTCCACTGGCTTTCTGGCTTCGGCTTTGGGGGGGTCATTCTACTTTGACTGATGCCGCCAGGGTGAAGATGCCCTTGGGATGCAGCAGCCTCACCCCCAGTTTCTCGGCCCAGGTGAAGATACCCGTGTCGCTGGACAGGAGGGCAGCATCCAGTTCCAGGGCTAGCAGAACCAACTCCAGGTCCTCCCGGGAGTCTATGATGCCCACTCTCAGGGCCGTGCGGTAACGCTCTCGGAGGCGGGTGATGGTGGCCTCGGGGTCCTTCACTCCCTTCACCTCCCTCACTGCCGTTTCTGCCACCCGCAGCCCCTTGTTTATGCGGTTTCGGATCTCCTCAATGAGCTCGTAGAGGAAGGCCCCCCGGACCTGGACCTCGTAGCGCCGGGGCGGTCGCAGGCGGATGAGGAGCTCCACGTCAGGGGGAAGGTCATCGGGTCCTACGAAGCGTAACAGTTCTTCGTAGACGGAGGGAGGCATGAAGAACTCCATGTCTCCCCGGCGAGTACGAGCGAAGGCTAGAAACCGAATGAAAGCCTCCCTGGGGCTGTCCCCCAAGAGGGCATAGGTCTCGGGGTTGGTGAAGGCCGAGGTATCTAAAACGAACCGTTCCCGTTCCCGAACCTCCATGGTTACCTCCCTGCAGTCTTCCTTTCCCCCTTCTTCCACAGCTGAGGGATCTTTGCAACGGCGGCAGATGGGGAATGGGGGAATGGGTAGATGCGTAGATGGGTGAATAGGGAAAAAAGGTTTTTAGTGTGGGAGCACTCCTAGCGCCTTCTCTCTCCTGCGTTTACCCTTTCACCCATCCACGCATTAACGCCTTCAGTGCCTGAAATGGCGCATCCTCGTGAAGACCATGGCCAGCCCCAATCTGTCGGCGGCCTCTATGACCTCTTCGTCCCGGATGGAACCCCCGGGCTGGATGACGGCTTTGACGCCGGCCCTTGCCGCCTCCTCCACGCCGTCGGGGAAGGGGAAGAAGGCGTCGGAGGCCAGAACGGAGCCCTGGATGGGCACCTGGGCCTTCATAATGGCGATCTTCACCGAGTCCACCCGGCTCATCTGCCCGGCGCCTATGCCCACTGTCTGGCCCCCCCTGGCCAGGACAATGGCGTTGGACTTGACATGCTTCACCACCCTCCAGGCAAAGGTGAGGTCCTTCCGTTCGTCCTGGCTGGGTTCCCTCTTGGTCACCACCCGGATCTCCTCGCCCAAGAGGAGGGTGTCGGGCTCCTGGACCAAGAGACCCCCCGCCACCCGGCGCAGGTCCCAGCCCTCCATCTTTTCAGGCCAGGGATCCAGCTCCAGAAGGCGCAGGTTGGCCTTGGCGGAGAAGACCTCCCGGGCCTCGGGGGAGTATCCCGGGGCAATGATGGCCTCCACGAAGATCCTGGTGATCTCTTTGGCCGTCTCCCCGTCCACCATCCGGTTGAAGGCCAGGATCCCCCCGTAGGCCGAGACGGGATCGCACTTCAGGGCCTTTCTGTAGGCCTGGACAAGGGTCTCCCCCACGGCCACCCCGCAGGGATTGTTGTGTTTGGCGATAACGGCCACGGGGTCCTGGAACTCCAGGGCCAGGGTCAGGACGGAGTGGAGATCCAGGAGATTGTTGTAGGAGAGTTCCTTCCCCTGGAGCTGTCGGGCCCTGGCCAGGCCCCAGGGCTCTCCACCTTCGGCGTAGAAGGCCGCCTTCTGGTGGGGGTTCTCCCCGTAGCGCAGCTCCTGGACCTTGTGGAAGAAGAGACCCAGGTTGGTGGGCGGCTCCTCCCCCAGGGTCTTCTCCAGGTAGGTGGTGATGAGGGAGTCGTAACGTCCCGTGTGAGCGAAGGCCTTGGCCGCCAGGCGCCTTCTTTCCTCCTGGGTGAGGTCTCCCCTCTCTCTCAGGGCTTCCAGGGCCCAGGGGTAGTCTCCGGGGTCCACCAGGATGATGACATGGCGGTGGTTCTTGGCCGCCGCCCTCACCATGGTGGGTCCCCCGATGTCAATGTTTTCGATGGCCTCTTCCAGGGTGACGTCGGGCTTCTTGATGGTCTCCTCGAAGGGGTAGAGGTTCACCACCACCATGTCTATGGCCTGGATGCCGTGTTTCTCCATAGCGGCCCGGTGGTGGGCCTTGTGCCTGTCGGCCAGGATCCCCCCATGGACCTTGGGGTGGAGGGTCTTTACCCGGCCGTCCATGATCTCGGGGAAGCCCGTATAATCGGCTACGTCCACCACAGCGATGCCCGCCTTCTTCAGGGCCGCCGCCGTTCCCCCCGTGGAAAGGATGGCGTAGCCCAGCTTCACCAGCTCCCGGCAGAAGTTCTCTATACCCTTCTTGTTGGAAACACTCACCAGAGCAACCTTCATGGACTCACCTCCCAGGCGTCCAAGCCGATGTAGCCCGGCATCCCGGGCCCGTGCCAGGGGAATACCACGGAGGGAGAAGGGGCTCAAGTTTTCTGGTAACTGAACGACTAGGAGTTAGTGTTGATGTTTAAATGATAAATTACACAATTACACTATTCAACCATTAATCATTTGACCCCTTGTTCTTCTGGGAAAACTTCTCGTCCAGCATCCAGAACATCTCAATGGGCCAGTGTATCACCCGGCCTTCCCTCTTCTCCTCCCAGCCCAGCCAAGGCCAGGCGTCTTCCGAAGCCCAGAGGAGCTGGCCTTGTGAGTCTATGTAGGCTGTCTGGCCCTCGGGGAGCAGGAGACGAGTGCGAACCAGTTTGCCAGACGAGGCATCCCAGACTCTGATGGTCTTATCCCTGGACCCCGAGGCGATCTTGGAACCGTCGGTGGAGAAGGCAACGGAGAGGACAGGGCCTTCATGTCCTGTATAGGTTTTGACTTTTACGGGATGGAGAGGGGGTTCCCCGTGTCGAGGACTGCAACAGCCGAAGAAAGTCTTTTCTTCCTCCGCCACAAGTCCCACTGCCTTTTCCAGCCTACACCCCAGCCACTGGGTCCTGTGGAAATGGGCGTTTGTATGGTTAGTCTCCCGAAGGGCCACTTTGCGGAACACGGTGCCTGGTAAGCTGGCCTGGCGGAAGGTGGCACCTACTGCCCGGCCTTTCAGGAACCAACAGCGGTCCAGGAGCGCCCCGTTAAAGGAGGCATTGTCCAGATTGACCCGGATGAACCAGGCGTCTCTCAGGTCTGCTCCCGCAAAGTTGGATCCCGTGAAGTTGAGCAAAGGCTGGTTGTCTTTTACTTCAAACCTCCAGCCCTTCAGCTTTGCTCCCTCCAGGTCGAATCCGGCGAAGGAGGGGTGGGGATAGCCTTTCTGGTAAGCCATGAGCATGTATTCCAGGAGATTTTCGCTGGCCTGGGAGGTGTAGGTTCTTTTCGTCTCCCTCATGGTCTCCAGGGCCTTTTGTCTCTCGGTTTCGGGGGCTATCTCCAGAAGCTGCCCCAGGAAATCCAGGGTCTCAGGGCTGGGCCTGGGAATCGAGCACCTTTCGGGCTTTCCTTCAAGAAGGGCCCGGTAGAGGTAGGAGGCCAGGAAGAACTCCAGGAGGGAGGTATGGGCGAAGGAAAACTGGTCGTTTCCCTTTCTAACCAGGAAGGTGGCCGTGCGCAAGTCTTCTTTGAATAGCTCCATTAGTCTGGAGAGGTCCGAGTGAGGATCGGTATAGTGGCCTTTGATTTTGGGGTTGGCGTGGAGGAAATCCACCAGCCACTGCTCCAGATCGTCCACGGACCAGCTTCTCTGGCCAGACTTCCATCCATTCCAGAACCCGGGGAAAATTGGATACTTTGCCACAGGAATGGGCGGATACTCTGGTCCGGAATCAGTGGATACTTTTCACTGGAATCACTGGGGAGCTTGGTCTGGAATACGCACTGATTTGAAGAAATGAGGACAAGTCGTATAATGTCAAGTGCCCAATGGAATCATGGTTGAGCATTTAAGTAGGGCGGCGAGATGGTGTAAGAGTTAAAAAGAAAACTCCTTACGAAGGGAGAGGAGATGAGAAAAGACGAAGGAACCCCAAGACCAGTAGAAGTGAGGGCCCTCGAAGGGTATCGTCTTTGGATCAAATACTCCGATGGAGTGGAAGGGATAGTTGGTCTGAAGGATCTGGTTGGGAAAGGGGTTTTTGCCCGATGGGAAGATTACAGGGAGTATCAAAAGGTCCATGTCGGTCCCGGGGGGGGAATCGCCTGGGGCGGAGAAATTGACCTCTGCCCTGATGCCCTTTACCTTCAAATAACAGGTAAAAAACCCGAAGAACTCTTTCCCAAGATCCGGGAGTTGGTTGCTCAGCATGCCTGAGATTTGTCGCTTCTTCGAATAATTATCAGGATGTACTTCGATGATCGTCATCCTCCTCATTTTCACGCGGAGTATGGGGAGTATAGGGCCGTGGTGGATATACGGAACCTGGTAGTTATTGGCGGACACTTACCACCCCGCGCCTTGGGTTTAGTGGTAGAATGGGCTTCTCGGCATCAAGGGGAGTTGTTGGAGCTGTGGAAACGGGCAGCTAATTACCAACCTTTGTTCAAGTTGCCTCCTCTCGACTAATAGGGGTATATCCTCACTTCATCACCGTGCAAGGGACGTGGGACGTGGATAAAATGTGAGGGGTCTCTGAGGCGTTTTATCATTTGTGCTTTTGTTGAGTTTTTGGCAGCTCGGATGACGGGGGAAGTTTTTCGGGTTTTTGCGAAGATCGGCTCTTTTCTGCGAGAAGGTGGGATGAGATGGCTGATTTGAACGGGTGGGAACGGGTTGTATAATGTCAAGTAGCCATTAGGAAGGGGACTCTCCCTGGGGGTAAGGGTGTCATGGCCAAGGATGAGGAGAAGCTGAGAGCCAAGGAGGCCAGAACCCGGGCCAAGGCAGCCAGGGCTCAGGCTAAGGCCGAGGAGAAGCGGATGAAGGCCGAAGTGAAGAAGGCCAGAGTGGCTCCTTCGCCCCCTCCTGCTGGTCATTCCCCTGTGGTGATCATCCCTACCGTGGAAAAGAAGCCCTGGTGGAAGAGGTTTGTCCAGGAGCACCTGGTCCAGGTCATCGTCAAGGTGGTGGCTGGCCTCATCGTGGCCTATCTGGTGTGGAGGTTTGGGATAAAGAGGTGAAGGGGGAAAGGCGAAAGGCTAAGGGCTAAGGGAGAAAGGACTGATCATCCCTCTACCCATCCACCCGTTAACTCATGAACAAAAAGAAAAGGGCGCAACCCAAGGCGAAGGCCACGTAGCCGTACATGTGAAATTTGGTGAGAAATTTTTTCTGTTCTTTGGTGTGGGATTTGTAGAGACGGTAGGTGATGAGACTGGCCAGGGAGCCGATGAGGTTGCCGAATCCTCCTACGCTTACCCCCCACAACAGGGCTCGCCAGTTCTGGGTGAAGTCGGCGAACAAAAGGGTGCTGGGGAAGTTGCTGATGATTTGACTGCCCAGGGATGAGTAGAGGAAGACCTCTGCCCCATTATCCAGGCTGAATTTCATCATGTGCATGAGATTGTCGGTGAAGCCGAAGAAAGCCAGGAAAGTGAGGAGCAACAGATAATCCACTCTGAGGCTCTGTCTGTCCCAGAGGATGGCGTAAAGAAGGGGCAAGATGCCGATGTACAGGGGCAAGATTTTTAGGACGGCCAGGACAAAGATCACGAAGAAGGTCAGGTAGAGGTAGCCCGGTCTCTGGAAGTGGTGGATGTCTCCAATCTCCCGAGGACCCTGTTCGGGCCCCCTTTTTTTCACGGTGAAGGAGGCCAGGAAGATGAGGAAGAAGGAGACCAGGGTGAAGGGGGCAATGGCGCCAATGAACGTCAGGGGGTGGAGGTCGTAGTGGTAGTAGATGAAGATGTTTTGGGGGTTGCCGAAGGGGGTGAAGGTGGAAGCACCGTTGGCTACCAGGGTCTCCAGGATGATGATTTTTTCGTCCAGTCCCAGGGCTAGAGTGAGGGGCACCATGGTGAGCACAGCCACGTCGTTGGTTACAAACATAGAGAGGATCCCCGTTATGATTATCAGTTTCTGGGGCAGGTGGCGCCCCTTGTCCAGGCGGGCGGCGATGCCGGGCAGGACCTCGGTGTGTTCCAGGCCTTTGATGATGACCAGGAAGATGAGAAGGGTGTAAACCACTTTGAAATCTGTGGGTGAGTAATGGGGGAAGCGCCGGAGGTAAAGGGCGGTGGCGCACCATCCCAGGATGGTGAGGACCAGGAGCCATTCGGCGGCTATCCTCTTGACCACTCTGTTGGCCATGGATCTCCCTTTAACCCAGGAGGGGGCAGTGCTCCTTTAGGAACTCCACCCTCGGCTTAAGGGTTTTGGGCACATGGCTGAGGGCTCCCGACCATCCCGGCACGTCCCGGATGGTGGGGCCGTCGTATCCCTCCATGCGGGAGATTCTCAGGAAGCTCTCAGGTAGCGTGTCCGGCACCTCTTTGCCCACCATGATGCCCCACATGAGGGTCCAGATGCGGGCCACGTTCACCATGTCGTAGCCTCCACCTCCCACGGCCATCCAGGGACCCTGCCAGCGGGAGGCCAGGTCCTGGGCCAATCTTTCGTAAAACCCCGTGGTGAGAAAGAGGGTTGTTAGGGGGTCATCTTTGTGGGCGTCCACCCCCAGCTGGGTGAAGAGGAGGTCCGGTTGGAATGCCTCCAGGAGAGGTGGCACCAGCTCCTGGTAGGCCCACCACAGGGTCTCGTCCTCGGTGTAGCGATTCAGGGGCAGGTTCAGGTTGTACCCCTTGCCCTCCCCTTCTCCCAATTCCTCCAGGGCCCCGGTGCCGGGGTAGGTGTCGGGACCATACTGGTGGAAGGAGACCACCAGGACCCTGGGGTCTTCGTAAAAGGCCTCCTGGACGGCGTCACAGTGGTGGGCGTCTATGTCTAGGTAGAGGACTTTGGCCCCTTTGTTGAGGGCGTCCTTGAGGGCGATGACGATATCATTGAGGTAACAAAAACCTTCGGCCTTGCTGGGTCGGGCGTGATGCATACCCCCTCCTATGTGGAAGACCCTCCGGCCTTCCAGGGCCTTGAGGGTGCCCACCATAGTGCCTCCCACCACTAGCCGGGAGAGGGTATACATGCCGGGGAAGACAGGGTTGTCACTGTTGCCCAGGCCCATGGAGGGGTAAGGTATTCCTTCCTCGTCGGCTTTTTTAAGGGTCTCCAGGTAGGAGGGGTCATGGAAAGTTAGGAGGGTCTCATCGTCGATCTCCTCCGGCTTGGCCTTTTCTACGGGGGGGGAGAGGAGCCCGTAGTGTTCCATGAGGTCCACGGCAAGCTTCAGGCGAAAGAGCCTTAGGGGATGGTCCCGGCCGTAGTCAAACTGGATGTACCGGGGACTGTAGATGAAAAGGGGAGGATTTTCCATGGGCACCTCCTGAAGGGTTTTTTCTTTATTAACCCAAGGGAAAGGTAAAGGGAAACCGCTTCGGTTAGGTGGGGAAAAGGTTTTTTGCGAAAGGGGTTCCAGCTTTATTGACCAGGTCTTCTTCCAGGAGTATAGGGGCATAAAAATGTGGGCCTTAGGGCCTATGGGAATAAGGAGGTAATCATGGGAGAATATGTCGTGGCGGTGGCCGGAGCGACGGGTGCTGTGGGTCGGGAGATGATAAAGACCCTGGAGCAGCGCAAATTCCCTGTGAAGGAGTTAAGGCTCTTTGCTTCTGAAAGGTCCAAGGGGCTGGAGCTTGAATATAAAGGTGAGCGGATCAAAGTGGAGGTGCTGGAGAAGGGCTGTTTTAGGGGTGTGGATGTTGCCCTCTTCTCATGCGGTGGTGGTAGGAGCCTGGAGTTTGCCCCCGATGCCGCCGCCAGCGGCGCAGTGGTGATCGATAACTCCAGCGCCTGGCGGATGGATCCCGACGTGCCCCTGGTGGTGCCCGAGGTGAACCCCCACGCCGTGGCCGGTTACAAGAAGAAGGGCATCATCGCCAACCCCAACTGCTCCACCATCCAGATGGTGGTGCCCCTGAAGCCCCTTCACGACTATGCCAAGATCAAACGGGTCATCGTGGCTACCTACCAGTCCACCTCGGGGGCGGGCAAGAAGGCCATGGATGAGCTCATGGAGCAGACCAAAGCCGTTCTCAACTTCCAGCCTGTGGAGTGCAAGGTCTTCCCCCATCAGATCGCCTTCAACTGTCTGCCCCACATTGACGTTTTCCTGGATAACCTTTACACCAAAGAAGAGATGAAAATGTACAACGAGACTAGAAAGATCATGGAAGACGAGACCATCCTGGTTTCCGCCACCACGGTAAGGGTACCGGTCTTTATCAGCCATTCGGAGGCGGTGACCATTGAGACGGAGGGGGAGATCACCCCTGGAAAGGCCCGAGGGCTTCTCTCCAACTTTCCCGGGGTCGTCGTTCAGGACGATCCTGCCAACAATGTGTATCCCCTTGCCATCGACGCTGCTGGCAGGGACGAGGTTTTCGTGGGCAGGATCAGGAAGGACCTGGCCTTCGAGCATGGACTTTCCATGTGGGTGGTGGCAGACAATTTGAGGAAGGGGGCGGCTCTAAACGCTGTCCAGATCGCTGAAGTCCTGGTAGAGGAGTACATGTAGTGGAAGGCCCTTTCCAGATACAGGTGCCACTGGCCTTCACTTTTGACGATATACTCCTCTTGCCGGGGTATTCCGAGGTCCTCCCTTCGGACGTGGAGGTGGGGACCCGGTTTACCCGGAATGTCACCATCAACATCCCCATTGTGAGCGCCGCCATGGACACGGTGACCGAGGCGAAGATGGCCATCGCCCTAGCCAGACAAGGGGGCATTGGTGTCATCCACAAAAATATGACCATTGAGGAGCAGGCCCGGGAGGTTGACAGGGTTAAGCGGTCAGAGAGCGGCATGATTGTCCATCCCATAACCATGAGGCCCGACCAGAAGATTAAGGAAGCGTTGGAAGTTATGTCCCGTTACAAGATCTCTGGCGTGCCCGTCACGTTGGAGGACGGGACCCTGGTAGGCATTCTCACCAACCGGGACTTGCGCTTCGAGACGGACTACGAGAAAGAGATCCAGGATCTCATGACCAAAGAGAACCTGGTCACCGTCCCCGAGGGTATCACCCTGGAGGATGCCAAGAAGCTCCTCCATAAACACCGGATTGAGAAGCTTTTGGTGGTGGACGGCGACTTCAAGCTCAAGGGGCTCATCACCATCAAGGACATTGAGAAGATCAGGAAGTATCCCTTTGCCTGTAAAGACGAGTTTGGGCGGCTCAGGTGTGCGGCAGCTGTGGGAGTGGGACCCGATTCCTTGGACCGGGTGGCGGCCCTGGTGGAGGCCCAGGTTGATGTTGTTGTGGTGGACACGGCCCATGGTAATTCCCAGCTGGTCATCGACACGGTGAGAAGGATCAAGGAGAAGTATCCCGAGAGAGATGTGGTGGGCGGCAATGTGGCCACTCCGGATGGAGTGAGACGCCTCATAGAGGTTGGTGTTGACGCTGTGAAGGTGGGGGTAGGACCAGGTTCTATCTGTACTACCCGGGTGGTGGCGGGTATTGGTGTGCCCCAGGTGACGGCCATTGCCTGGTGTGCCGCCGAAGCCAGGAAGCACGATGTGCCTGTTATTGCTGATGGTGGAATAAAATACTCGGGAGACATCACCAAGGCCCTGGCCATGGGTGCAAGCTCTGTCATGATCGGCAACCTCCTGGCGGGCACTGAGGAGAGTCCGGGAGAGGTGGTCCTCTACCAGGGGCGTAGCTACAAAGTTTATCGTGGCATGGGATCCTTGGATGCCATGAGGAAGGGTTCTAGGGATCGCTATTTCCAGGATCAGTTCGACATGGAGTCCAAGAAGTTTGTCCCCGAGGGGATCGAGGGCCGGGTGCCCTACCGGGGTCCCCTGGCAGACATGGTTTATCAGCTGGTGGGGGGCTTGAGGGCCGGCATGGGCTACTGCGGGGCTGCCACCATCCCCGATCTCTGGGAGAAGGCCAGATTCATCCGCATCACGGCAGCGGGACTCAAGGAGTCCCACGTCCACGACGTGATCATCACCAAAGAAGCGCCCAACTACTGGTTGGAGTGAGGGGCTGAACATAAGAAGGTTCAATCCGGGGCTCTCGACAGGGCGAGAGAGCCTCTTTCCTGCCGTTTTCGATCTATCGTGGGGGTGGGACGGTTATGGGGGCTAGGTCTTTTTTGAAGGATTGGTTGTCCAGGCCTCTGGTCAAGGATGTTTTCAGCACTACGGCACTGGCTTTGGTGGGGAGGATCACAGGTTTTTTAGTCCCCTTTTTTGTGGCGATATGGTTTGGTGCCGGGAGAGACACGGACGCTTTCTTTTTGGTTTATAGTCTTATTCTCCTTTTGACCATGGTTTTTGGGGATGCGGTAGGAGAAGTGCTTATCCCTTTTCTGGCAGAGGTTAGGGCAAGGAAGGGGGAGGTTTCTGCTTATGTGGGGAAGTTCTTGGTCCTGGAAGGTGTCCTGGTTTCCGTGGTGGTCACCCTCCTTTTCCTTGCCGCAAAAGCCTTTCTTCCACTGGTAGTTCACTTTTCTCCCTATCAAATGGGGCTACTGTACCGACTTTTGCTGGAGATGCTGCCCCTTGTGTTCCTTGTGTCTTGGATTAACGTGCTGATGGCTACTCTCAACGTGGCCAAAAGATTTTCTCTCCCCGCGGTTTCTCCTTCCATTAGATCGGGGATCACTTTGCTCGTTATGTATCTGTTTAGAGAGCGCCTGGGGGTGCATTCCATCGCGTTGGGATTTGTGGTGGGTGAAGGGGTCAGGCTGGTAGTGATGCTTTACAAGGTTTCCGTTATTGAAGGTTTTCCCCTTGGTAGAGGGTCGTTCTTGTGGGATCCGGAGCTATTTAGATTTTTGGGCGTGGCGTTCTTTCGTTCTGGATCAATGATTTTTAACCAGGTGAATCAAGCAGTGGATAAGGCCATGGCCTCTTGGTTAGTGGTGGGAAGCGTTTCCGTGCTCTATTACGCCGGGAGGCTCACCATGGTTCCGGCTTTGCTCCTCACTTCTGGTGCCATGATCCCCTTTGTTTCCCACTGGAGCGAGCGGTATTGCCGGGAGGGCCTGGACAGGTTGAAGAAGGATGTGAGAAAGGCGGCTGTGGCCATGGCTGTGGCATCATCGGTGATCGCTCTTTTGCTCATTCTCGTCAGCGGGCCTGTAGTGAAGCTTGTTCTGGGGCATGGAGCTATGAAAGGGTCTTCCCTTCAGTTGGTTCAGTGGGCATGGGTGTGCTACCTGCTCGGATTTCCCTTTAGATTGGTCTCGAGGGTACTGCTGAGGGTTTACGTCGTTTTGCAACGCACCCGAATAGTTCTTATCCAGGCCGTAATGGGGACCTTTCTGAATGTGCTGCTCAATTGGATCTTAATGCGGAAGATGGGAGCTGCGGGGATAGCTCTCTCCACATCGGTTGTGGGGGTGCTTTCTTTGCTTTTCTGGGTCTGGGCTTTTCGTACGGTCAAGGCGTAGTGGGCGGCTCGCCCCTCCGTTGGTGGCGCCGAAAATCTTTACTGGTCGGCCTTCTCGCTTCGTCTATATCGAGACAGCAGCTCTGTCTTGGTGAAGATGGGGTCATACTCCAGTCCCAATGCCTCCACGGCCTCTCGACCCCCCTCCTGGCGGTCTACCAGGGGCACCACCTTGAGAATCTCCAGCCCTGCCTCCAGGGCCCTTTTAATAGCCATGACCGTGGCACCTCCCGTGGTGACCACGTCGTCCACGATCACCACCTTAATTCCCGGAGAGACGGGACCCTCTATTCCCTTGCCCGTGCCGTGGCCCTTGGCCTCTTTTCGAACAATAAAAACGTCCAGCTGGCCCTTGCCGGTCAGGGTAGCGTACATGGCTGTTGCGTAAGCGATGGGATCGGCCCCCAGGGTGAGGCCTCCAATGGCCCGGGCTTTTAGGGGAGCGATCTTCTCCCATATCGCTTCCCCCACCAGGGCCATGCCCTGGGCGGTAAGGGTGACGGCCTTGGCGTCTATGTATACGTCGCTCATTCTGCCGCTTCTCAGCCTGAAGGGTTTTGATGGGTCATAGCGGAAGCTCCTCTTCACCAGGAGGTCCAGCAGCTTTTCCCTGTTGCTCTCCATGTCCTCCTCCTTGTTGGAGATGGAGGAGATATTATCCATATTGGAACCTTCTTTAGCAAATTGTCTTGAACAATTGTATTATTCATCAATTGCTTTTTTGTGGTTTTGGGTAGGTGATAGTGAGTGTTTTCCCTCACTCCTTGCCTCGGTGACTTTCAGGGGAGAAAGTGTTAGGGAGGAGCAAAACTTTGGGAGGTTACCATCATGGTTAAGAGGCTTTCGGGCTATTTTGTGAGGGGGTTGATCTTTTTCATTCCTGCCGTGGTCACCATTTATCTCTTTTACATTGCCTTTGTGAAACTGGATAGAATGCTAGGATTGCCCATCCCTGGCATGGGGCTACTGGTGACCCTGGCCTTCATCACTCTGCTGGGTTTCCTGGCCTCCAACTTTATCACCCGCCGAATTCTCATGATGGTGGACGGGCTCTTTGAGCACATCCCCCTGGTGAAGATTCTCTATTCCAGCATTAAGGACATCACCAACGCCCTCATGGGAGAGAAGAAGACCTTTGATCACCCTGTGCTGGTGTCTCTCTCTCCCGATGGGTCTGTGAAGGTGGTGGGTTTCATCACTAAAGATACCCTGGAAGAGTGGGGTCTCCATGACCAGGTGGCCGTCTATCTGCCCCAGTCTTACAACTTCGCTGGCAACTTGGTGGTGGTGCCCAAGGAACGGGTCACTCCTCTGGATGCCGAGGGCTCGGAGGTCCTCACCTTCGTCCTCTCGGGAGGCGTGGCGGGAGGAAAAGAGGGGGAGTGAAGGCGATTTAGGCGGGAGGTTGTGAGGGGGCCATGGAGTACCCTGGGCGAGATGTTTTTGGAGATCTGGTCTTCCGCTATCCTCAGCAGGATGCCCTAATACAGGCGGTGAACCATGTACAAAAGCTCCGATACACGAACGGTACTCCATGGCTATTGGCCGTTTTACTCCTGGCACTCCACTGTTACGCTAAAAACCTGGTAGCCGGGCTCATACCTAACTTGCCAGGACTTCCCCCAAAATTCCCTTCTCGGTAAAGGCATCATGTTCAGAATCCTGGATTTTCCCTTTCAGACAAGTGAAAGGGCGGGGCATTCCTCCCTTGCCCATGGCTCATGGCTGATAGCAACTATGAGCTATGAACCATGAACTACGAGCTATGAACTATGAGCTATC
>JAJSAC010000072.1 GCA_024274915.1 Thermodesulfobacteriota bacterium | reverse complement strand
AAATCAAGAGTCTTGGATCCACGAAACTGCAAGAACCCCAACAGGTCCAATCAGCCATAGCCATCGGATAAACGCCCGGTCCCCCGAAACCCCACACCCCCCTTCCGTGCCCCAATCACCAACCACGTATATCAACATACATCATTGAAAGCTTCATACCAATGTTATATAGTCTAAGAAAAACACAAGGAGGTACTCCATGAAAAGGTTCTGGGCGGTGTTGGCACTCTCCGTAGCTCCCCTTTTTCTCCTGATCTTTAGTACCAGTGCTTACAGCACCACAAAGGAGTACAAAATTGCCATAATTCAGTACGACAAAGGTGCCGTTTATGACCTGCCCAAAGAGGCTTTCAAAACAGAGATGGCCCGACTGGGCGTAAAAGCCAAATATGTTGAGTACAACTGTAACAGAAGGTTGGGTACCTTTGCAGATACCCTCATAGAAGATATCCTCGCCCAGAAACCTGACCTCATTCTCTCCCTGGGCACTGGCATCACCGAGTACCTGGCAGGGGTCAGGGCAGGAAAACACATCGAGGTGGCTCACAAGATCACCGACACTCCTATTGTTTTTGCAGCGGTCACCAATCCCGTGGTGAGCGGAATAGTGAAAAACTGGCGGACTTCGGGGAACAACTTCACTGGGGCCTCCATCTTTTCTAACCCCGACCTCCTTTTCGCCACCCTAAGAAGGGCCGGACCCTACAAGAGGGTCCTCATTCCCCTGGATAAGAGCATGCTGGGATGTACCCTGGTGAGCCTCAAGGCTATAAAAAGGGTCAAAAAGAAGATGGGATTCCAGTTTGTCCTGGTTTACGGGGACAGAGCCTCCGACATCGACAAGGCTGCTGCCGACAAGAAGTTCGACTCCATCGCCGTGCTCTTCGACAACGTGGCCATAGAAGCTCTCACCTCGGGGGTACTGGAACGCTACCAAAACCTCCACCACGCCCCCATCATCAGCGTCCTCACCTTCCTGAAAGACAGGTGTGTCTTCTCCTATGGAGAAGACTTCTCCCATAACGGCCAGGTGGCGGCCGAAAAGGCCTACAAGATCTTGGTGGAAGGAATGAGCCCCTCGGAGATCCCCATCTACCAGGTGAGAAACCCTCACTTCACTATCAATCTGAGACTGGCCCGCCAGTTGGGCATCAAGCTACCCCCCTCCCTCCTGGCCATGGCCGACGAGCTCATAAAGTGAAAAAGCAAGGGGGTGGGAGGTAGGCTCCCACCCCCTCATGCACCCAGATCACCTACCCCCAAAGCCTCTTTAAGAGCCACGCCATGTTTGTCCCCAAGGCCCTGAAGGTCTCCATGCCCTCCTGGTCCTGGAGGACATCTCCTGGATCAGCACCCACCCCCAGATTCCAATAGGTGGAGCATGGAATGATCATCTGGTTCAGGGCAAAAAGAGAGTTGATTTGATTGAAAACCTCCACGGCCCCTTGACGGCGAACGGTCACCACCGCTGAACCCGCCTTGTACTTCAGTTTATACCCCCCCGAAATGGCACACAGGCCCACCCGGTCTATGAAGGCCTTCACTTCGGGAGTGACGGCGGCAAAATAGACTGGAGACCCTATGATAAGGCCATGAGCCTCATAAATCCGCTCCAGCCACGGATTGAGGGGGTCATCCTGGACGCAGAAACCGTCCCTCTTCTCGAAACACTTGAAGCAAGCCTTGCAGGGAGAAATGCCGGATCCCCCCAGTTGGAATATCTCCGTGACAACCCCGTGACCCTCCAAGACGTCCCTCACCACACCAAGGGCCACGGCCGTGTTCCCCCTGTCCCTGGGACTACCGTTGAAAGCCATCACCTTCATCCCTTCACCTCCCAAGCTTTTAAAAAGAATCTGGACCATTAAGGGCACAGGGTCAACATGTGCGGGGATGGGGGAGACGGGAAAATCCAGGATTCTGAACATGATGCCTTTACCAAGAAGGGAATCTTGGGGGAAGTCCTGCCAATTTAAGCATTGACTCGCCTTTTCTCTTGGGCTAAAGGAAAGGACCATGATGAAAAAGATGGCAACCCTTCAAGGCTGGTGGTGGCAGACCCTTTAGGGTCTGCCCGGTAAGGCCAAAAAGGCCGTGGGCAGCACCCTCCTGGCCCGCGGCCTTTTTTCTATCCTTTAAATCCCTCAAAAGACCCCGGGCCAGGGGAAAACTTTTTTGGAGGTGAAGCATGAAGAAGCTGGTATTGGTGCTCGTGGTGGTCCTCCTGGGCCTCTCCGGGGTGGCCAAAGGGGGAGGAGGAGACCATTACCCCAATGGCGCCGAGGGATTCCTGGCGGGCATGGCACCGCCCCCGGGGTTTTACGTCCTGAACTATAATTACCTTTACACCTCCCGCGCCTTCAAGGACAACTCGGGAGACACCATAGACCTTGGCCCCCTGGACGACTTCAGCCTCAGGGTCTATGCCAACGTAACCCGTCTCCTCTATGTCACTCCTTTCAAGCTCCTGGGGGCCAACTACGCCCTCCACATCTTTCTGCCCTGGATGGAGGTTAACGCCAACTGCAAGGGATTCCACGTCCACAAGAGGGGACTGGGAGACATCATTGTGGACCCTTTCATCCTCACCTGGCACGGCAAGTATGTCCACGTAGTGACGGGACTGGACATCTACCTGCCCACGGGTGAGTACGACAAGTTCCAGCCCATCAACATAGGTAGAAACTTTTACACCTTCGAGCCCGTACTGGGAGTCACCTTCCTGCTCCCCCAAAAACTGGCCCTCTCTTTCAAGTTCATGTACGACTTCAACACCGCCAACAACGACTACATCAACCCCATGACGGGTAAAGAAACCTCACTCAAGCCTGGCCAGGAATTCCACTTCGACTATGCCATCTCCTGGAGTCCCATTCCCAACCTACGCCTGGGACTCACGGGCTACTTCTACCAGCAAACCACCGACGACGAACTGGACGGCAAGGAGATAGAACATAACCGGGGCCGGGCCATGGCCCTGGGACCCGGCATTAAATGGGACTACAAGCGCCTGAGCCTGGTCCTCAGAACCCAATACGAGTTTGGCGTCAAAAACAGGCCCCAAGGGAAAAACCTGTGGTTCAAGGTAGTTTACAAACTTCTATAAAGCCAAGGAGGAGACAGCCATGGAGCGAATGATCACCCTAGACACCCAAAAGATGCCCAAAGAGTGGTACAATGTTTTGGTAGACCTGCCCAAACCCCTGGAGCCCCCCCTCAATCCCGCCACGGGCAAGCCCCTCACCCCCGAGGACCTATCGCCCCTCTTCCCCCCTGCCCTTGTAGAACAGGAAATGGCCCAGGAAAGGTGGATTCCCACTCCCCAAGAGGTGCTGGAGGTTTACGCCCTGTGGCGCCCCACCCCCCTCTACAGGGCCCTGGGCCTGGAGAAAGCCCTCAACACACCGGCCCGCATCTACTACAAGTACGAGGGCGCCAGTCCGGCGGGAAGCCACAAGCCCAACACCGCGGTGGCCCAGGCCTACTACAATGCCCAGGCAGGTATAAGGAGGCTCACCACAGAGACGGGGGCAGGACAGTGGGGCTCGGCCCTGGCCTTTGCCACCAGGTTCTTCAACCTAGAGTGTACCGTCTACATGGTTCGGGTGAGCTACAACCAAAAGCCCTACCGCAGGACCATGATGGAGGTCTGGGGAGGCAAAGTCTATCCCAGCCCCAGCGACAAGACTCAGACGGGCCGGTCCATCTTAGAGAACGACCCTGAAAATCCCGGCTCCTTGGGTATCGCCATCAGCGAGGCGGTGGAAGACGCCGTCACCCACGAGGACACCCACTACGCCCTGGGTTCTGTCTTGAACCACGTCCTCCTCCACCAGACGGTGATTGGCCTGGAGGCCAAGGAGCAGCTGGCCCAGGTGGGAGACTATCCCGACGTGGTGATAGGCTGCTGTGGCGGCGGATCCAATTTGGGGGGCATCGCCCTGCCCTTCATGGCTGACAAGGCAGCAGGGAAGAAAGTACGCCTGGTGGCCGTAGAACCCAAGGCCTGCCCTACCCTCACCAAGGGCGCCTTCACCTACGACTTCGGCGACACGGCCCGCATGACCCCCCTCCTCAAGATGTACACCCTGGGGCACAGCTTCATGCCCCCCTCCATCCATGCCGGCGGCCTGCGCTACCACGGAGACTCCCCCATCATCAGCCTCCTGGTAAAAGAAGGAGTCATGGAGGCCACGGCCCACTACCAAACCGAGGTCTTCGAAGCGGGACTCCTCTTTGCCAGAACGGAGGGTTTCATCCCTGCCCCCGAGACCAACCACGCCATTAAAGCCGCCGTGGACGAGGCCATAAAGGCCAGGGAAGAAGGAAAAGAGCGGGTGATCCTTTTCAACTTCAGCGGCCACGGCCTGCTGGACCTGGGCTCTTACGACGCCTTCTTCAAAGGGGAACTCCAGGACTACGAGCTATCGGAAGATGAAATAAGAAAGGCCCTGGAAGAGCTAGAGAAACTGGCAGTGAGATAGTCTCTGGCTCATGGCTCGTGGCTCGTGGCTCACAGCCAAAAATATCTGCCATCAGCTATGAACCATGAGCCATGAGCTACTCTCATTCCCTTACCATAAAAGTCCCACAATTGGGACACTTCACCTGGAAACAGGGGACCCCTTTCTCATGGGGGACCTTGGTGCCACAGCTGGGACAAAGGCAGTTGCCTCCCGGACCCCTGCCCATACCACCACCCATGCCTTTACCCCCGCCACCACCCATACCGCGGCCTCCGCCCATGCCTCGACCGCTTCCCTTGCCTCCTCCGTCTCTCTGCATCGCCCCACCTCCCCAAAATTGATTCTCGAAAGAAAGGAAACCCCCAGACCGTCAAAAATCAAGCCCCCCTCCAGCCCTTAGCCTTTCGCCTTTAGCCTTTAGTCCTTAGCCCAGCCCTCTAAACATCTCCAACGAAGCGGAGATCTTTTCCTTCTTATCCAGGAGCTCCTGATGAACCTTCTTCTCCTTCTCCACCACGGGGGGCGGGGCCTTCTCCAGGAAAGACTGGTTGGCCAGCTTTTTATCCACCCGCTCCAGTTCCTTGGCCACCTTGGCCAGCTCCTTCTCCAGGCGGGCCACCTCCTTTCCAATGTCCACCAAGCCCCCCAGGGGTACATAGACCTCCACCCCCTTCACCACGGCCAGGGCCGAATGGGGTGGCCGCTGGGTATCCCGGCCCACCCGAAAATCCTCCAGGAAGGCCAGGGCCTTGATCCTGGGACTCTCTCTCTCCAATACGGTCAGGGCGTCCCCCGAAGACTTTGCCAACACCTTTATCCTCCTGGTGAGGGGCAAGCCCGCCTCGGCCTTGATGTTCCGCACGGCGGCGATCACTTCCATGACCAGGGCGAACTCTTCTTCCAGGGCGTCGTCCCTCCAGGTATCTTCAGGCTTGGGGAAGGGAGCCACCATGATAGAATCCCCCGCCACGGGGAGATGCTGCCAGATCTCCTCTGTCACAAAGGGCATGATGGGGTGGGCAAGCCTCAGAATAGTATCCAAACAGGTGACCAGGACCATTTGGGCCGTCCTCCGGTCCTGGGAAGAACCCCGATAGAGAGACTCCTTGGAAAACTCCACATACCAGTCACAGAATTCATGCCAGGTAAACTGGTAAACGACACCGGCGTACTTGTCGAACTCGTAGGCCTCCAGGGCCTTGTTGGCCTGGGCCACCGCGTGGGTAAGACGGCTCAGGATCCAGCGGTGAACAGGGGCCAGGCCCTCCAGATCAACCTCCCCGGGAGTATAGCCTTCCAAGTTCATGAGGACGAAGCGGGAGGCATTCCAGATCTTGTTCACGAAATGGCGGTAACCTTCGATCCTCCTCTCCGACATCCTGATATCCCTGCCCTGAGCGGCAAAGGCCGCCAGGGTGAACCGAAAGGCATCGGTGCCGTACCTGTCCATCATAACCAGGGGATCAATAACGTTGCCCCGGGTCTTGCTCATCTTCTGCCCCTCCTCGTCCCGAACCAGGGCGTGTATGTAGACGTCGTAGAAGGGCACATCTCCCATGAACCTCAGGCCCATCATCATCATCCGGGCCACCCAGAAGAAGAGGATATCGAAACCCGTCACCAGGCAGCTGGTGGGATAAAAACGTTCCAGGGTCTTGGTCATCTCGGGCCACCCCATGGTGCCAAAGGGCCACAGGGCCGAGGAGAACCAGGTATCCAAAACGTCGGGGTCCCTTTCGATCTTCTCGCTGCCACAGTAGAGGCACTGGGTGATATCCTCCCGAGAGACGCTCACCTCCCCACAGTCCTTGCAGTACCAGGCGGGGATCTGGTGGCCCCACCAGATCTGGCGGGAAATGCACCAGTCCCGGATGTTGTACATCCATTCGTAGTAGACCTTGGTCCAGCTGTCAGGAACGATACGGGTCCTCCCCTCTTCCACAGCCTCAATGGCGGGCTCGGCCAGGGGCTTGGTTTTGACGAACCACTGGGTGGAGATGTAAGGCTCAACAGCCGTGTGGCACCGGTAGCAATGGCCCACGGAGTGGACGTAAGGCTCAAACTTACGCAGGAGCCCCTTCTCTTCCAGCTCCTTCACAATGGCCTTACGACACTCAAGCCGATCCATGCCCCCGTACTTGCCCGCCCTCTCATTCATGGTGCCATCAGGATTCATGACGTTCACCACTTCCAGGCCGTGGGCCCTGCCAATCTCGAAGTCGTTGGGGTCATGGGCAGGGGTGATCTTCAGGGCACCCGTGCCGAACTCCATGTCCACGTAAGGATCGCCGATGACAGGGATGGGCCTCTCCACCACGGGAAGGATCACCCTTTTGCCCACCATCTCTTTGTACCTGGGGTCCTGGGGGTTGACGGCCACCGCCGTGTCTCCCAGAAGGGTCTCGGGCCGGGTGGTGGCCACCACCACCTCACCGGAGCCGTCCTCCAAAGGGTAGGCGATGTACCACAGGCCCCCCTCTTCGTTCTCGTACTCCACCTCCAGGTCCGAGAGGGCCGTGTGACACCGGGGACACCAGTTGACCATGTAGTCTCCCCTGTAGACCAGACCTTCCTCATAGAGGCGGACAAAAACCTCCCTCACCGCCCTGGAGAAACCTTCGTCCATGGTGAACCGGGTCCTCTCCCAGTCGCAGCTGGCCCCCAGGCGCTTGAGCTGCTCTATGATATAGTTGCCGTACTTGTCCTTCCACTGCCACACCCGCCTTAGAAACTCCTCCCGGCCCAGGTCGTGGCGGGTGAGACCCTCTTTGGCCAACTCCTTCTCCACCACGTTCTGGGTGGCGATGCCCGCATGGTCCGTGCCCGGCATCCACAGCACGTTGTAACCCTCCATGCGCTTCCAGCGGCACAGGATATCCTGAAGGGTGCTGTTCAGAGCGTGGCCCATGTGCAGAGAGCCCGTAACGTTGGGAGGAGGTATGACTATGGAATAAGTGGGCCTGGAGTCGTCCTCCTCGCCAGCATGGAAATAGCCCTTCTCCATCCAGTACTGATACCACTTCTCCTCAACGCCCCTGGGCTCGTAACTCTTTGGTAGCTCCTTCTCCGCCATCTCCACCTTCCCCTGAATAAATAAGTTTCCCCGTTAATTAGCCCCTGGGCAGGGATAAATCAAGAAAGGCAGGAACGAAGTCCCGGATACCAGCCCTCCGGCAAGGCCTTAGGGTCTCCCACCCTTGCCCAACCCCCTCCAATGCCTTTATCTTACCCTAAAAAGGGCAACCGAAGAGCAAGGGAAGCCTTCTTCACAAGCCCCCCTTGCAAGAGGAGGGATAAATGAACAAGCGACTGATAATCATAGCCAACCGCCTGCCCGTCACCATCAACAAACGGGAAGGCAAGCTCACCTACCACCCCAGTGCCGGGGGACTGGCCACAGGCCTGGGATCCTTTTACCGGGAAAAGAAAGGAATTTGGCTGGGCTGGCCGGGGCTGGCCAGTGAAAAGATCCGGGGCCAGGAAGAGAACATAACCTCCTACCTGAAGGAACTGGACTGCAGCCCCGTCTTCCTCAACCAGCGCCAGTTGGAGAGCTTCTACTACGGCTTCAGCAACAAGACCCTCTGGCCCCTCTTCCACTACTTCGTCCAATACACCACCTTCGAGAACCGCCTGTGGGAAGCCTACAAACGGGTGAACCGCCACTACTGCGAAACAGCCCTGGAAGTGGCCAACGAAGAGGATATCATCTGGGTCCACGACTATCAGCTTCTTCTCCTGCCTGGCATGCTCAGGGAGAAGCTTCCCAGGGCCACCATAGGATTCTTCTTACATATCCCCTTTCCCTCCTTCGAGATCTTCCGATTGCTACCCTGGAGGGGGGAGATCCTGGAGGGACTCCTGGGGGCAGACCTGGTGGGCTTCCACACCTACGACTATGTCCGCCACTTCCTGAGCAGCGTCAGGCGTATCCTGGGCTACGACCATAGCCTGGGACTCATCACCACCCGAAACCGCCTGGTGAAGGTGGACACCTTCCCCATAGGCATAGACTTCCTCCGCTTCGCCCGGGCCGCCGAGCTCCCCGAGGTGAAAGGGGAGATCCAGCGACTAAAAAGGCGCATCGGCAACAGGAGGGTGATCCTTTCCGTGGATCGCCTGGACTACACCAAGGGGATACCCAAGAGACTAGAAGCCTTCGACCTCTTCTTGGAAAAGAACCCCCAGTACCGGGAAAAGGTGGTCCTGGTCATGGTAGCCGTTCCCTCCAGGACCAAGGTGGACCATTACATGCAGCTGAAAAGGGAGGTAGACGAAAACATAGGCCGCATCAACGGCCGGTATGGCACCCTGGGCTGGTCCCCCATTCTCTACCTCTATCGCTCGGTACCCTTCCCCACCCTGGCCGCCCTCTACAACCTGGCCGACGTGGCCTTGGTCACCCCCCTGAGGGACGGCATGAACCTGGTGGCCAAGGAGTACATCGCCAGCAAGAGGGACAACCTGGGCGTCCTGGTGCTCAGCGAGATGGCCGGCGCTGCCCGGGAAATGGGGGAGGCCCTACTGGTGAATCCCTTCAATGTATGGGATGTGGCTCAGGCCCTGAAGGTGGCGCTGGAGATGGACGAGGAAGAGCAAAGAGAGAGGAACATCCGCCTCAAGGAAAGGCTGCAACGCTACGACGTGAGGCGCTGGGCAGGGGAGTTTATAGAGAAAGTGGAATCTGTACGGGGACTCCAGGAGGAGATGGAAGAGAAATGCCTCAGGGGCATACTCCTCAGGCGCTTCCTGGAAGCTTACTCCCAGGCCAAGCGGGCCCTCATCCTCCTGGACTACGACGGGACCCTCACCTCCTTCACAGACCGGCCTGAGAAGGCCCGCCCCGACAGCGAAGTGAAGGAGATCCTCAGGTCCCTGGCCTCCGTCTCCACCAATCGCGTGGTCCTCATCAGCGGAAGGAAAAAGGAGAACCTGGAACAGTGGTTCGGCAACCTGGGGATTGACCTCGTCGCGGAGCACGGGGTGTGGCTCAGGGAAGACCAGGATCCTTGGGAGCTCATCGAACCCCTGAAACAAGACTGGAAGGAGGCCATCCGCCCCATTATGGAGGTCTATGTGGACCGCACACCGGGGGCCTTCATCGAAGAGAAGGAGTTCTCCCTGGTGTGGCACTACAGGAAAGCCGACCCCGAGATGGGCAGCATCAGGGCCCGTGAGCTGAAAGACGCCCTTCTGAACATCACGGAGAACTTCAACCTCACCATCCTGGAGGGGAGCAAGGTGATAGAGGTGAAACCCGCCAACGTCAACAAGGGGATGGCTGCCATGAGATGGGTCTCCCGCGGCCCATGGGACTTTATCGTGGCCATAGGAGACGACTGGACCGACGAGGATCTTTTTGGGGCCCTGCCCCAGGAAGCCTATTCCATTAAGGTGGGTTTTGGGTTATCCAAGGCGAAATTTAATATGGACTCACCCCAAAGGGTGAGGGGGTTGCTAAAAGAGATGATCAAAATTAAAAGCCCCAAAAACGAGGAGCGGGAAGATGGCAAAAGGATCGGTGAAGGAAAGGGGAAGCAAAGGGGTCAGGGCCTCCTCTGACGCCCCCAATAACAACCACATCAACAACGGAGAAAAGCCCAGTTTCTACATAAAGGACTGCGCCCTGGTCTCTGTTTCTACAGGGCGAAAGGCCTACTCCCTGGCCGAGCTTCTAGACCAACTACGCGACATCCACCCGGGGAGCATCTATCACCACTTCTGGTCCAGGCTCCTGAGACCCAGCTTCGACCATCCCGAGTTCCACAACGACTTTGCCGCCTGGGCCCATCACGATATTCACGACAAGACCCTGGCGGAAAGGCTCAACATCATCGATCCCCAAGACTTCAATACCTTGGAGGAGCTGCGCCAGGAGCTCATTGACAACATAGAGGAGCGCATGGACGAAAGCGAATTCCTCCCCTGGGCCAAGGCCAGGGCCCCTTTTTACTTTGTGAGGAGCCAGATCGTCGTTCTAGACACCGGCAAAAGGATCCACCACCCCAAAGAGCTGGCCCAGGCCGTGGCCTCCATGTCCCTGGGCAGCATCTTTTACCACTTCATAGACGCCAGGAGGCGAACGACCGACGGTGCCGACGACTTCCGGGCCTGGCTCCTCCCCATGGAGAGATACCAAGACCTGGTGGAAAACCTGGCCAACCTGGACCCTTACTTCACCACCCTGTCGGAGCTCAAGGAAGAACTGATTCGCCTCTTTAGTGAATACTTCAAAACCGGAGTGAGCCTATGAACAAAGACCTTCTATCCCACTATGCCCAAGTCACAGGAGAAGAGGCAGTGGAGCAGCTCCAGCAACTGGCTGAACCCCTGAAGGGCGCCCACATCGTCCACATCAACTCCACCAGGTACGGGGGCGGCGTGGCAGAAATCCTCCACAGCCTCATCCCCCTGAAGAAGGCCCTGGGCCTGGACGTCACCTGGGAGGTGATTACAGGAGAAGAAGAGTTCTTCCACGTCACCAAGTCCATGCACAACGCCCTCCAGGGGTTTCCCACGGAGATCCATCCCAAAGGCCTAAAAACCTACGAAGAGACCAACGCCCAGGAAGCAGAGAGACTCAGGCCCCTTCTGGAAGAGGCAGACTTCGTGTTCATCCATGATCCCCAGCCTGCGCCTCTCCTCCAATTCATATCCCAAAAGAGGGGGAAGTGGGTTTGGAGATGCCACATAGACCTGAGTCGTCCCCAGCGCTTCGTCTGGAGATACCTGAGGAACGTGGTGGTAGGCTACGACGCCAGCATATTCTCCATGCCCGATTTCACCCAGCCCCTGCCCCACCCCCAGTACATCATCCCCCCCAGCATAGACCCATTAACGGAGAAGAACAGGGAACTGTCTCCAAAAGAGGTGAAGGACATTCTAAAAAAATTCAACATAAACCCCGACAAGCCCATAGTGCTCCAGGTCTCCCGTTTCGACCGGTTCAAGGACCCCATGGGGGTGGTGAGAGCCGCCAGGCTGGCCAGAAAGTTCGCCCCCCTCCAGCTGGTACTGGCAGGAGGTGGGGCTGCCGATGACCCCGAGGGAGAGATGATCCTGAACGAGGTACGGGGAGCAACCATGGGAGACCCAGACATCCACGTCC
This sequence comes from Thermodesulfobacteriota bacterium, assembly GCA_024274915.1. Taxonomy (GTDB): domain Bacteria; phylum Thermosulfidibacterota; class Thermosulfidibacteria; order Thermosulfidibacterales; family B14-G1; genus B14-G1. The sequence continues at coordinate 5,309 of JAJSAC010000072.1, read as the reverse complement.
TTTACCTTCCCCCCGATGCCCACATCACCATAAACGCACTACAGAGGGCCGCCCACGTGGTTCTCCAGAAATCCATCAAGGAAGGCTTCGGCCTCACCGTCACCGAGGCCATGTGGAAGAGTAAGCCTGTGGTGGGAGGAGACGTGGGAGGCATAAAGATCCAGGTGGTGAATCACCACACCGGCTTCCTGATCCACACCCCCGAAGGAGCAGCCCTGGCCATTCGCTACCTCCTTTTCTACAAGGACAAAAGGGAAGAGATGGGCAAAAAGGCCCACCAGTTTGTCAAAGACAACTTCCTCATCACCCGCCACCTCAGGGACTACCTATCCCTCCTCTTGGCCCTCAAGCTGGGAGCCCACGAGCGCATAGAGCTGGAGACCTGGACGGGGTGAGGCAGGAATCGTTCTCATCCCGTCCTTCCCCCTCTACGCCAGGGGAAGGTCAAAAATTCACACAACTCGGAGAAATTGGGACACGCGATTTCCATCATCTCGCTGAAGTGCTCAAAGGCCTTTTCGCAACCACTTCTATTTACAGGCTCCAGGCCATGGGCCAGAATGCTCTGGTTACGAACACTCAAGATACCTCTAAATCCTCTATTCTCCATGTAATAGTTCCCAAGCTCGTTGTCCAAGCTGTTGAGAATCTCGTAATCCCTGACCAAACCAATGCTTATCTTGCCCTCTTTACCCCCTAGAGTTTTAAGAGACTCATGCAGATCATGCGGTACAAGGCTTAAATTTACATCAGAAGTGTCTATATTATACTCGTCTCTAAGAACCTTCTGAGCCAGCATCTCGGTAAGACGGTATATCCTGGCAAGAGCATCGTCGTACTTCCCTTCGTCAAACCTTCTCCTGGCATTGCAAAACAAGTCAGCCATTATATCCCAAGTTATCACTCCCTTATCTATAGACTCACTAATCCCTATTAATTTGGACAAAACCTTCTCATCTGGAATAAATTCACCTAGTACTTTGAATTCCTCTGATATCTCGATCCAAAGCTTCTTTGCTTTTCCAAGCCTACCTCTCGCTTTTCTATGATTAAACTTATCCCAAAGACTATAAGCACGAGCTAGCTCTAGTAGAACTCCTCTCTTCTTTCTATACGTATCATCTAGCAACTCAGCATCTGTATTCTCAAGCACTTCTATTGCAGTATCAAACCTTAAATCTCTTATCAGAGATACAGCCTGATCTATGCTATTAAAAGCTAAAATTCTATTGGGTTGGAAAGTTATTATCCTCTCTTTACCGCTAATCACAACTCCATGTTTTCTCTCACCTGCTATGTATTTAAGTGTGAAGCACTTAAAGGCTACCCCTGCTAATACCAGTGCACTGGTCATGGCCTTAGTACCGGTAGTAAAGTCTATTTCAATATCATGGTCATGGTAGCCCAGCTTAGAAAGTGTAAGAAAAGCTCTAACTATGTCTTCAAAGGATAACTCTAGATCATCATGATTCCTCAATTCACTGAAGAGGCAACTTTCTCCCTCAACTAAACCCAGCTCCTGGGCTATCTGATCAGCTATCTTTCTGCTCTCTCTGGAACAGGCAAAAACCACTAAATTAGGATTCGAATTTCTAATACTTTTCACTAGCGGAGAGACAATATTAGCATCGGGCCTTGTGCCTGTACCCACGGTGAGAATCATTGCTTTCAAAACACTCCTCCCTCATCTAAATTGGGCTAGAAAAACATTTTTTAGCATGCCCCAAGGGCGCCCTTCACCTTTCCTCCAGGCATATCAGGACCCCCTTATCGAAGGAGACCACTTCCACCTCCCTGCCATAGGCACAGATAAAAGCGTACCCTTGGAAAATGCCTCCCAGCTCCCGGGCAGGGATTATGGCCACCTTGTCCCCCTCCATCTCTATTCCTCTATTCCTACCATGTCGGTGCCCAGCCTCCTCCTGAAAGCCACAGACATAGTGACCTGGTCCTTCTTGGTAATCTCGGCAATAGGCATTTTACCCCTCTTCATAGTATTACCCAATTCGAATGTAATACCAGCAACCTGAGTGTCAGCAAGCAAGCCAGACAAGAAGGCCACTAAAGGTGAGCATCAAACTCCCTGACGTCAAAACGGGAATGTCCATGGCAAACACCGTAAATGCGCTTGGCATCTCTATCGCTCCAGGCGTAGATCTCATGGGTACAACCTGGCTTTGGGTTTCCCTCCAACTTGTGACAGTTCAAGGAGCTGGGATTGGGATGATCCGGTCTTTCCAAGTGTAAAGCCAATTCGTCCATGCGCTTGTTAATTTCAAAGAGCCTGTCAGAAGGCAAACGGGCCACGGCCTTTTCAAATTTTTCTGTCCAAGTTACCGCATGGGTGGGAGGGTCCCAAAATCGCTCCTGGTAGAGTTCTTTCTTCGAGTGTTGCCATACCAGCTCACCCCAGGGGGAAAGGGCAACCTCTTTGTCCAGCTTCAGAAGAAAGACATCGGGAATCCCCGCACACTCGTCATAGGTAACGGGTAACCTGAGGGCTAAACGCCTCCACGCCCTCATGTGCTCCCTGATCACAGGCAACACATCCAAAACCACGGGAAGTCTGGGAATGCGCAAAAGCTCCGTGCTGGTCTCAAAGATGTAAACCGCTTCGTCGGCATAAAACTGGGAAAAGGTCTGCAACACGCCCTGGATGCTCTTGAATCCACCCGTTAGGTTGAAAATAACCCTATACCCCTTGTCCCTATAGCCAGGGACAACTTCCGCCAGGCGTATGGCCAGATCGGCTATGGCCGCATGAAAGTTATACAGGTCGTCTGTCCTGAGCCCCCCTATGTCGTCCCACACCTCCACGTGCCCAATGCCCTGGGTCCTCAGCCAATGGGCCACCATGTGGGCCGTCTCCTCACCCAGCCAGGTATCCGTGGCCAGGAGTACATGGGCATCCTTTTCTCCCTTGGAGAAATCACCTTCGTACAAATGTAAGAGTCCGTTGACCTCGGCAGAATAGCGGGCCGCCTCAGAGGGAGGCAGATTGCCAACGAGACGGCGACGCTCCTCCAGATGCCTATACAACCTTTCACCCTCTTTCACGCCAATTGGTTTAGGGGCATTGGCGTGGGCAAAAACCAAAGACCTGGTTTCTCCATCGCACCCATTGGTGAGCAAGCTGGTCCCGCAGGAGGAGAGTATGAAATGCATGGCCTTCATTACCTTTCTTCCGGAAGAGAGAATCTCCCGTGCCCTAGGGCCGTCTTGGCGCCAAAACCATACTCTCTTAAAGCCGCTTTAAAGGCGCCTAGCAGTTGTTCCTTCTCTTGGGAAGAGACCTCCTCAGACACCAAACAAATGAAACGTAACTCCGCCTCAGAAGCTACTGCTAAAAAAGGTAGAGGATTGGGGTTCTGGTCTTCAGTAGGGCCCCTCGCACCGCTGTAGTACTCGGAATAATGGCAAGTAGTGATCTCAAGGGTAAGATCAGGCACGCTTGTCGGAAAAGCGTCCAGAAATACCACCTTACCCCTTGTCGCTAGTCCCTTCGCCTCGGCCCTACCAAAAAGGTCTTTCATCCTCTCCCCAAAAACCTCATCTTCCTCCTCCCAGTGCTTAAAGAAGTCTGAATCACTTGTGGCCTCGTTCACCAAGTAAGCCAAACGCACTACGCCTTTCACACTCTCAGCCGGCAAATAAGGCACACCCAATGTCCAGTGAAAAGTAAATCCTCTCTCTGTTGGGTGGGAATTCCCAAGTCCTACAATCAAGGGAGTTTCAAGCTTCACGTCAAAAATCTCTCGCTTATAACCTAGCCTTTCAAAGGCCTTACAGACACATTCAAGCTCAGAGTGGATTCTTTTAAGGAACAGAGGAAGCCCAGATTTTGCAGCCTTATGCCTGTCTAAGACCTCTTTGCCCAATCCTCCAGACTGGAATTCATATTTTACACTACTCTCCTGCTTCCTCGCCCACAGCCACTTGTTGAAATAAAGGCCAAAGTTGAAGAAATCCCCGGGACTGGAAACCAAGGACGCCATACTTTTAGGAAGAGGATAAAATCTATTTGGGCTCTTAGGCGTTCCATTTCCCTTGCCAGATGGCTTTGTTCCTTCTCGGCTTCCTTTCATATTACCATCCTTAAACAAACATTTTACTCATCACCTTGAACCACTCCAGAAACCTCAAGGCTTCCTCCTGACGGGAGAGGTACTCTAGAGCGGTTAACCCTATAATTGCATCGATCGCAGATACAGGATTACCAGAATCATAGTCAAGCATTCCTTGCTTCTTAAGCCATTCAGCTATAGCATCAAAAGTTAACCAATACTTGGCCTCCTTTCCCTCTTTCTTATACTCCTTTTTTTTCTGATCAGAGGCCTTGGCAAGGAGAAAGCAAAGGGTATGCCCCAGTCCATTCTGCATAACCATAGCCGGAACCCCCGCCACAAAGCTTGAGAACTCTTTGGCCGATCCTGAGCCCATTATTTTTAATGCCTCACTAACTTTATTATATGCAAACTTGGCTCTTTCCTGAGATACGGATCTCATGATGGATTACCCCCTTTCTTCTCAGGAGAAATCCACGTTGCTTTGCAGATACCTTTACCAAGAGTAAAGTCACCACCAATCTGAATATGGGTAGTCACTCCTTTTTTTACAATCAAGTCTGCTACTTCTGTTGCCGATTTAAAGTGTTCTCTGCTGCCTCTTTCATCAGAGAAAAAGGTAAGAAAATAGAGAACAGAATCCGCCGGCAAATACTCCTGGTATCTAAGAGAACCATCTTTGGCTGTTCCCGTATCATCATCTATAGCAATATGGGCCTGAACTTCTGTAGCGGTCCGCACCAGGTGTCCGAAAACCTCGTCCGACACAAGAACTACCTTTTCAGCCTGGCCAAGATATCCTGCCAAATTATTCTCCTGCCCTTCCGACGACTCTTTCTCCACCACCATATCCTCCAAAATCATGCTCTTTGGAAAGTTCCCCTTAATTGGATAAAAGCCATTCTCTTTAGCAAGGCTAGAAACATCAGAAATGTTAATATCAAGTAGCTCAAGAGTTTCCTTGAGCCTTTTCAGCACTGCAGGGCAAGTCACATGAACAAAAGGTGCCACATTGGAGCGCACAGGGAAAAGAAAGATTTTCGCATCTGTCACAGTAACAGCACCTGCCCAATTATCGCCCTCCTCTCCAGCCCTCCCAAAGACTCTCTCAGCCAAATCCCCATCTAACTTCAATTTCTTCCACGCCCTCTCACACCAGTCCCTAAGAGCCCCTTTAACTCCAGAAGCTTGGACCATAGGCCAGCAAGTGTGGATCTCCCTCTGTATGGGAAGATCCACCGCTTT